>JAYVCO010000114.1:0-23316 GCA_043749935.1 Planctomycetia bacterium | reverse complement strand
TAAATCCCCTGCCATAATATCGGCCCGATGCGATGCCGGTCGCCGGCCCCTTCGTATTGTCCGACGAACGCGTTGGCGTAGCCTACGATGCCCAGGGCCAGCGCCGCCAGATTCCAGTGCAGCACGCCGGCCGGCAAAGCCGCGGCCATCGAGTCGACGGAATCCCAACTCAGAAAAACGCGGTCAACCACGTACATCAGCCCGTTCGTGCCCGAGCTGATAACGAGCGGGATCGACACCCACAACAGCTCGCGAAAGCTGCCGGCGGGAGCACGTTTCGGATCAACTTGGAGGACTGCGGTATTCATGGTTGATTACACAGGACGCGTGAGGAGCGCGCGGGGTTCGCCAAAAAAAGGCGCAAAATCAACACAGAGCAGACGCAGAGAAATCGCTATCGGTCCCGTTGTCAGCGATCTGCTAGCAATCTGACGTCAAATCGCTCTTGTGGCAAGGTGCCCAGTTGGATACAAGCTTGCGGCTCGCCATTTCTCGACTTCTCGGCCACGCGGAATTCAGGCCACGATGAACCCGATTCTCCGACGCCTTACCTTTATCTGCGCGATCACACTGGGCATGGTCTGTTGCCATTCTTTGCCGGCGGCCAGCCCGCCCTCGCTCAATGGCGGCGGCGTGACGGTCGATTTGAAGACGCAGTTGGAAAAGGGCTTGAAGGCTCGTCGACCTGTCGAGTTTCAATACATCGATCAAATCATGAAGTTGGTCGAAAACGGCAAGCTGCCCCGTTCG
Organism: Planctomycetia bacterium; assembly: GCA_043749935.1. Lineage (GTDB taxonomy): Bacteria > Planctomycetota > Planctomycetia > Pirellulales > PALSA-1355 > PALSA-1355. The sequence continues at coordinate 22,566 of JAYVCO010000114.1, read as the reverse complement.
CTGGTGACGAGCACTTTTGTTTGGGCTCGAAAACAGCCGACTCGGCAGTTGCAAGCTTTTCAATTCGCTCTCCAAGTCCGCGCGAAGGGTTTGAATGTCGAGCTCCCCGACCTGCGCAAGCAGGCCGTGGGCATTGGCAGCGATGGCGGCCAGCACGGTTTCGGCACGCCGTAATGGAGCAAATGGTTAGTCACCTGCTTGGTGCCACTGGCATCTTGCCAGTGTCCCGCTATTTGCACTGGCAAGATGCCAGTGGCACCCAAAGCATTAGCGTATTCGCTCCAGTAATCATCACGAGCGAGTCGCCAAAGCTTCAAGCTAACACGCCGGTCATTTAGCGGGCGCTGGCATCTTGAACGGCAACACGTCCGGCACGACGCTGACTTCGGTCGTGAATTTGAACGGATACTTGCTCGGCGTGCTGAATACCAGCTCGACAAAGAACGCCGTAAAGCCTTTCGCCGGCTTGGCCACTTTGCCAATATACGTGCCGTCGGCTTGTGGTTCGAGCGACGTGCTCGTGTAGGCTTTGCCAATCGTATCGACGCGGAAATCGCGCGCGTCCGGATTCGTGGCCTGCCACAGATTCACGTGCGCCGGCTTGTCTTTCACCGTCACGCGCAACGTTCCATCGGCTTCCTTCTTCCACGAAAACTGGGGCCGCGGCGTGCCGTCGAGCACGGCCTGATAAAACGCCTGCAAGCTCTCGCGAGCATCGCTCCCCTCCAAATTGTGCTTGGCGTTCGGAACGTAGCGCAGGTGCTTTTCTTCCGGAAGTTCGTTGTAGTAGAACTGCGAGTTGTCGGGCAGAAAGAATTGATCGCCCGAAGCGTTGATCAGGAACTTGGGCATTTTCAGCCGCTCGCGATCGCGGTAATTATAGGGGTCCTCGATCGCCAGGATTTCGCGATATTCGGGCGTGCCGACTTTGTCGGGAAACAGACCATGCCGCACGTAGTCGTTCAGTGCCGGCGAGAAGAAGCCGTAGGCTTCGAAATGATGCCGCGTAATGACCTCTGAGTTGAGCGCGTCGATCACCATCGGCACGATCGCGATCACGCGCTTGTCGACCACGCCAACTAGCCAGGTCGTCCAGCCGCGCTTCGAGCCACCGGCCACGACGAACTTATCGACCTTCAACTTGCCGCCGGCCTCGCTGGCCAGAAATTCCTGCATCGCGTCCATCGCCCGCACACCGCTTTTCACCATCGCCAATCGGACCAGCCAATTCGGGTCGTGCGTCGCCATGTACTTGACGCGCGTATACGCAATCAAATCGTCTTCCGAACGGCCTTTGTCTTTCGAGTCGGTGAAAAACAGCGGTTGATTGGGAACCGTGCCCAACTCGGCCACCACCGTGTTGGTGCCCAAAGCCAATTCCTTGGTGCGAGCACTGGCATCATTCGGCACTGCGTCGCGATTGCTTCCGCCGCCAATGAACAGAAAGCCGGTGCTTCGCGTCGCCTGGTCGGGCTTGACGATCGTCAGCCAATGTTTCCAGATCGGGCGATCGACGTCGGCCGCCGTGCGCCACGTTTGCGAAGTCAGGTCGAGCACGTACGTGGTAGAACCCTCGCCGCGCACCATTTTCGCCAGCTTCCACGCATACGCCTGATCGGGCTGAGCGATGTAGCGGTCCAAGGCGGTATCGGCGGCGCCAGCTTGCGAAACGACCAGCACCAACAACAGCCAGGCGAAAGGCGGCAACAGCAAGACACGTCGCATGATCGGTTTCCTCGATGCAAGTGGGGGGAGAGAGCGAGCGGCAACTGCCGCCGATTTTAACGCTGCGGCATTCGTGCGGCAAATAAAATCCCGCCGGAGTTTTTCCGTTGAAATCGGCTTGGAGAATCGGAATGATGCCGCGAGCGAGAATGAGAATAGGACGCATAGGCTGCTCGACATCCTGGTGCCGATCGTCGGTGCAATTCCCACGTCTGGGGGACCGAACGGTTACATCCAGGCGCACCATCGTGTAATCGTTTTCAACCCGATCCCCTGCGGGCCAAAGGCCCGACCTGCAACAGCCAGGGGCACCGCCCCTGGACTCCTGCGTGCATATAAAAGGAATCAAGCCCCATCGGGGCGACCCTCTCCAATCGTCGGAAGAATCGGATCGCCCTGACAGGGCTCATGAGGATATCGCGGTCGTTTTTCCCCAGGGGCGATGCCCCTGGCTGTCTCAGGTTGGGCCGTTGGCCCACATAATTTCTGTCCAGCCGATCTGTCTGTCGAGAAGCTACGTGTCCGGTATTAGTAATGAAAGCTGCGAGCAAACCTCCCCGCGTTCAAAACGATCCCATTGCCGGCTAAAACCTGCTTTCCAGCAACCTAGCTCGGCTGATTCAAATACCGCTTACCCACCTTGGCCGCCACGGTTCCGAGGCCGTAATAGCCGATCGAGAGTTGGGCGACGTGCGTCAGCAGGTCGTAGGCTCGCCAACGGTTCCAACCGAAATCGTGCTCCATCCACAGGATGAGCTGCGCGAACGCCTGGGCCGAGGAGCGCTCCATCGGGCAGCCGGTCGCGACGGTCATGATTTCCGTCGGCGATTCGATCCGGGGCCCGGGAATGTTCTGGTTTTTGAGTACATTGACCGTAATCACACTTTCGGCCGGCATTTCCAACCCGCTGGCCGAGAGCTCGCCGTGACCCATCGCGGCATGGGCGTCGCCCAAGTACAGAAACCCACCCTGCACGAAAACCGGCAGATAGATCGTATTGCCCGGGCGGACTTCGACGATGTCCATGTTGCCACCGTGCGTTCCGGCCGGCCACGTCGTGGGCACGCCCCAAGCGGGCGCCGTGCCAATGCACCCCAGCATCGGCTGATAGGGAATCGTCAGCTTGTCGCTCCAGTGAATCTGCCCGTCGCGAATCGGGCAGACGTGCGTGCCGTGCGGACAGTCGGTGCCCAGCCATTGAGCCAATTGGTTGGGATCGCTCGTGCGGGTAACGCACTGTCCGCCGACCGGCTCGATTGACTCGATTCGCACCGCCAAAGCGTCTCCCGGCTCGGCCCCCTCGACAAAAATGGGTCCCGTCTGCGGATTGCTGTAAGGCATTTTCGCCTTGTCGCGCCGATCCTCATTGGTGCGAATCTGTCCCGAGAAAGCGTCTTCGCTTTCGACCACGACCGTTTCGCCCGGTGCAATCCGCAGCCGCGGTTCGACGTGCCGGCTGAATTCGTAATAGAGCGGACCCAAAGGCAAACGCTTCATGGCTAGAAATCTCTGGTGGCTAGCTGTGGGTTAAACTTCGCGGAAGTCAGCAAGTCTAGCCGGTCAATCATCGCCCAGGCAACGACTGCGAATATGGGGTAGTGGGTGAACAGTGAGTTGGTCATTTGTCAGACTCCGGGCAGTCAATTTGCGACTCAGGAAAAAGTCGATTGGCGCGGCGAACCACCTCCAACTCAGATTCATTAAGAGGGCCGGGTGCCCAGGGATGGAAGGAAATCTGAATGTGGGCCATGCCCGGTTCACCAAACAACCACAGCGCTCCGGGCGGCTCGACAATTTCGCCCGGATATTCATGGTCGCCCCACGGATTCTCAAATCGCTGCCTGACATGGCCGAAGCTAACGCCTGGGTTATGCCGCCCCAGGAGCTCGTGTCGCTGCTGAATCCAGCGGACGTGATAGGCCAGCCATCCAGACAACAGGCCAAACACCGTTACCATCAAGAACAGCGTGCGCAAGCTAAAGGCGAACCAGCGGTGCTTAGCGGCGGTCATGGCACTAGCTTTATGGGCGCAGAGATTGTCCTATCCATCTCTTGCAGCAAAGAACAGCGGCACAATGAGCAGCAGCAGGAGAACCATGATGATGGTGGCTGCTATCGCCCAACTTGCCCAGCGGCGCGGGGGCTTGTCGTGCTCTTCGCTCCAATGGCGGCTCATTCGAGCCATTATAGCAGGAGTGGATCTCGGAAGATCCAGTGGTGGTACCGTTTGGCGCGCTGTCAGAAAAAAAGCCAGGGCAACGATTATCGGATTTTCGGGAGGCTAATAAAGATGAAGGTCAATACGCCACCCAGGACAATTAAGATATCCCACCAGCGGAACCCGGTGAGTTTGGATCCTAGTTCATGGCCAGAGCGGGCGCGAGCAATATCAATCAACAGTCCAATGATTAGGCCGATCCCCCCGCCGATCATCACGTGCTTAGCCACGCACGCCTCGCCGCAAGCGGGGCTGAAGACCGCGGCGAGCATGATACCCACCAAGAGACCGCGCACTAGATACCAAGGATGCATCCTCATCGACCGCGATTCTAGCAGAGGGGCAAAGGGATTTCGCGCGAAAGTGGCCGATCCCCCAATTGTCCGAGCCTTGCCAAAGCGTGTTTTTCCCGCGACGCATGGGCAGCGCTGGACCGACTGCCTAAAATGGAATGTCCCGTTCTAGCGACACCCTCTTGAGATTCGCATGATCCACCAGAGAAGCCGGCTCCGATTTTCTGAATATCGGCGGTCGTTGCGCGAGAAGCGCCAGGAAAAACCGGAGAAGCCAGGCCGGCAACCACGCCCGGGCGAGCCTCGGTCGTTTTGGCGATTGCTGGTCGAGTTTTGGGGTCTGATCAAAGGTCACCGACTGGCCGTGGGTTTCGCGTTGGCCACCGTAACGATTTCCACGCTCCTGTCGCTCGTTCCGCCCGCGGCCACCAAGTTGACCATCGACCATGTCCTGACCGACAAGCCGCTCGAACATCCTTGGACGCTGTTCATTCCGCAGCCCGACAGCCGGCTGCAACTCCTGTGGTGGCTGGCCGGCGGCGTGCTGATCATTTCGCTGATCGAAACGGCCGTCGGAATCACGGGGCGCTGGCTCGCCACGCGTGCGGTCACGCGAGTGCAAGTCGCCACGCGCAAACGGGCCTTCGACCATGCGGTGCGGCTGCCTTTGCACCGCGTCCATCAACTCAAAAGTGGCGGAGTGGCCAGCATCTTGCGCGACGATGCGGGTGGAATTCCCGAGTTGATCTTCAGCATGATCTATAACCCCTGGCGGGCCGTAGTCCAGTTGCTCGGCAGTCTGACCGTACTGTTGTTCGTCGATTGGCGACTGCTGCTGGGCTCGCTGATTCTGCTGCCAGTCATTTTTCTGACGCACCGCACCTGGATTGCCCGCATCCGGCCGCTCTATCGCGACATCCGCTTGCAGCGGCAAGATATCGACGCCAGCGCCACCGAAGCCTTCGCCGGCATGCGCGTGGTCCGCGCTTTTGGCCGCCAGCGCAGCGAGTCGGGCCGGTTCACGCGCAGCAACCATTTCATGGCCCGTCAGCAGTTGCACGTCTGGTGGTGGGCCCGGATCGTGGAGGTGGTTTGGGAAATTTTGATTCCCCTCTCGTCGGCGGCACTATTGCTCTACGGCGGCTCACGCGTGCTCGAGGGCGATCTCTCGCTCGGCGATCTGATGATGTTTCTCGTCTATCTGGCCATGCTGCTCAGCCCTCTGGCGGTCCTGGCGAATAGCGCCTCGGCATTTCAAAGCGGACTGGCCGGCTTGGACCGTGTGCTCGATTTGTTGGCCGAGCCACAGGAAATGCAGAGGAACGAAGATGCCCTGGTCATTAGAAAAGATCAGGTCCAGGGCCGCGTGCATTTGCGGGACGTGACCTTTCGCTATCCGGGCTCGAGCGACCCAGTGCTGCACGATATCAACCTCGACGTGACGGCCGGCGAGACCGTGGCGCTGGTCGGGCGGAGCGGGGCCGGCAAAACCACGCTCACCAATCTCGTGGCCCGGTTTTACGATCCGACCAGCGGCGCCGTGGAGCTCGATGGGCTGGATCTTCGCGATATCGACGTCGAGAGCTATCGACGGCTGCTTGGGATTGTCGAGCAGGATGTGTTTCTGTTCGATGGCACCGTGGCCGACAATATCGGCTATGCCGTGCGGGGCGCGTCGCAGGCGCAAGTCGAGCGCGCGGCCCGCGCCGCCAATGCCCATGAGTTCATCGCGGCACTCGACCAGGGTTACCAGACGATCATCGGCGAGCGGGGCGTCCGTTTGAGCGGCGGCCAGCGGCAGCGGCTCGCGATTGCCAGGGCGCTTCTGGCCGATCCGCGGATCCTGATTCTCGACGAGGCCACGAGCAACCTCGATAGCGAAAGCGAGCGGCTGATCCAACAGAGTCTGGCCGTGTTGATGCGCAATCGCACCTGCTTCGTCATCGCCCACCGGCTCAGCACGATCACGCAAGCCGATCGGATCGTCGTGCTCGATGCCGGCCGAATCGTCGAAGTCGGCACCCACGAGGAGCTTTTGGCGCAGAGCGGTTTGTATCGCCAGATGGTCGAAATTCAAACGCTCGGCCAGCCAACGGTTTTGGTCGAGTCACCCGCCGATTCGGCGCTCGGCGGCACGTAGCAGTTCACGCCTCGCAGGCCCGATCGACCCTGATTGGCACGAGAGCTTGCTTGCCCATCCCCAGGGCGGCTATGATGGTTCCTGCCAGGGAGTTGCCGCTACTAAGTGCCCACACCGATCGTAAGGGTCCCGACCATGCGTCCCCCGAGATACCGAGGATCGAGGCGGTGGTCGTTTTTTGTCACCGTTGCGGCGTGCCTCGTCTGCCCGGCGGTTTACGCGGCTGAGAACGCCGGCGGGTTCACCAGCGGCAAATGGCCGTTTCGACCGCCCGTGCGACCCAGCGTGCCCGTGGTCCGCAACTCGGCATGGGTCGCCAACCCCATCGATGCGTTCATCCTGCACGCCTTGGAAGAGCAGGGGCTTGAGCCCAACCGACCGGCCGACAAGCTCACGTTGCTGCGCCGGGTCACGTTCGATCTGACCGGCCTGGCGCCGACGCCCGACGAGCAACGGGCCTTCCTGGCCGACGAAAGTGGCGATGCGTACGCCCGGCTCGTCGATCGGCTACTCGACTCGCCCCACTATGGCGAACGCTGGGCCCAGCATTGGCTTGACGTGGTGCGATTCGCCGAGACGGACGGCTTCAAGGAAGACTCCCTTCGCCCCGATGCCTACAAGTATCGCGACTATGTGATTCGCGCGCTCAATGCCGATCTGCCCTACAACCGGTTTATTCGCCAGCAGTTGGCCGGCGACGAGTTGGAGCCGGGAAATCCCGACGCGCTCGTGGCCACGGGCCTGAACCGGCTGTATCCCGACGAGTCGAACGCGGCCGACGTCAGGCAGCGGCGGCAAGAGATTCGCGATGACCTGACCGACACGACGGGTCTGGCCTTTCTGGGCCTGACGATCGGCTGTGCCCAGTGTCACGATCATAAGTTCGACGCGATTTCGCAGGTCGACTACTACCGGCTGCAAGCCTTCTTCGCGCCGCTGCTCCCGCGCGACGATTTGACGACGGCCACGCCCGCAGAGCGCGAGAGACATGCACAGCAACTGGCCGTTTGGGAGTCCGCCACCAAGACGATTCGCGAAGCGGTCGACGCGCTGCTGGCTCCGAAGCGAGAGGCCGCCTTCCAAGATGCCCTGTTGAAGTTTGAGCCTGACATTCGCGAGGCTGTCGAAAAACCCGCGGAACAAAGGTCGGCGCTCGAGCAGCAATTGGTCGAGCAAGCCATGAAATTCGTTACGCCAAAGCTTCGGGAAGTCACAGAGAAGCTGAAAGGCGATGACAAGGAGCAATATCAATCGCTGCAAAAGCAGCTTGCCGAATTCGACCATCTGAAGCCAGCGCCGCTGCCCACCACAATGTCGGTGACCGATTCCGCGGCGGCACCACCCGCGACGTTCCGGCTGGCAATCGGCAATTATAAGAAGCCGTTCGAAGAAGTCTCGCCGGGCTTTCCTGCGTTTTTAGGGCCGACTGAGCCGGGCATTCACGTGCCCTCGGGCAGCCAGTCGACGGGCCGGCGAGCGGCATTGGCCGAGTGGCTGTGCCGCGCGGATCATCCGCTGACGACTCGCGTCTTGGTCAATCGCTTGTGGCAGCACCATTTCGGCGTGGGCATTGTCGGCACCCCCAACGATTTCGGCGCGATGGGCGAGCCGGCGTCGCATCCCGATTTGCTCGATTGGTTGGCCATTGAATTCGTCGATCGTGGCTGGAGTCTGAAAGCGATGCACCGGCTGATGGTGACCTCGGCCACGTACCGGCAATCGTCGTCGATCGATTTGGACAATCCGCACCATGCCAAAGCGTTGGAAGCCGACGGCGCAAACCGGTTGCTGTGGCATGCGCGCCGCCAACGCCTGGAAGGCGAAGCCATTCGCGACGTGATGTTGCAACTGGCCGGTCAGCTCAGCGGGAAAATGTATGGGCTCAGCGCTCGGCCGGAACTGCCGCAAGGCGTTGACGCTCGCTATGGATGGAAGCCGGACACCAAGGCAGAGGATCGCAACCGCCGCTCGATATACGTGATCGCCAAGCGCAATCTTCGCTTGCCGCTATTGGACATTTTCGATGCTCCGGACATGCACAACAGTTGCGCCCAGCGGGCCGCGACGACGACCGCTCCGCAGGCGCTAGCGCTATTGAACAGCGAGTTTACCTTGGCCCAGGCCCAACGTTGGAGCGGGCGATTGCTCGGCGAACATGGCCGTGACATTGCGGCCCTGCTGCGAGCGGCGATTGCCGAGGCTTTCTCGCGGCCAGCCAGTTCCGAACAATTGCAAACGGCCGAACAGTTCCTGGCCGAGCAGGCTGCCGCGATTGCCAATAGCGGCGACGCCACACCCACGCTTCCGGCGCCGATGCCTGCTGGCCTGAAGCCCGCCGAGGCGGCGGCGATCGTCGATTTCTGCCACGCCTTGTTGAACTCGAACGAACTGTTGTTCGTCGATTGATGTTGCGTCCTTGATTGTAAATAGATCTCTCCATGCCCCACTCGCCCCTGCCGAGGAACCTTTCAGTGCCGCACTTTGAATCTCCACTTTCACGCCGCGATTTTCTGACACGCGCGGGCGGGGGATTCGGCAGTCTGGCGCTCGCCTCGCTCTTGACCGATCCGGCCCAAGGTGCCAGGGCCGCGGGGAATATGCTGGCGCCCAAAGCGTCGCTATTTCCCGCCCGAGCGAAAAGCGTCATCTGGTGCTTTCTCGACGGCGGCCCGAGCCACATGGACTTGTTCGATCCCAAACCCGAGCTGAACCGTCTGGCCGGCAAACCGTTGCCCGACAGCTTCGAGCGGCCGATCACGGCGATGGGCCGCACCGCGTACACGCCGCTACTGGCGACGCAGCGCAAGTTCGCTCAACACGGCCAATCTGGAATGTGGGTCAGCGATTGGTATCCGGAGATTGCCACCTGCGTGGACGACATCGCGCTCATCCGCAGTTGCCATGCCGACGGGCTTAACCATGTCGGCAGCGTCTGCCAGATGAACACGGGCAGCATTTTAGGTGGGCGGCCATCGCTCGGCGCGTGGTGCTTGTATGGATTGGGAAGCGAGTGCGAAAACCTGCCCGGATTCGTGGTGCTCACGGATACCTCAGAGAGTCCCCCCGGCGGAAATCGCAATTGGGGAACCGGATTCATGCCGGCCGCCTATCAGGGCACGCGATTTCGCGACGGCAAGTTGCCAATCTTGCACGTCGCTCCGCCCGAGGACGTCGCCAGTGCCCGCCAACGGCGCAAGCTCGACTACATTCAGGATCTGAACCGCGCGCACCTGCGCGGCCGCGAGGAAGACAACAACCTCGAGGCTCGAATTGCGAGCTACGAATTGGCGTTCCGCATGCAGGCTGCCGCGCCCGAGGCGATCGACCTGTCGACGGAAACGGCTGAGACCCGCGAGTTGTACGGTCTGGATCAAAAAGAGACTTCCCGCAACGGGCGCAATTGTTTGCTGGCCCGCCGGCTGGTCGAGCGAGGCGTGCGCTGCGTGCAGCTCTACATGGGCGCGGGCAGCAAGTGGGATGCCCACTCAGACATGGAAGGCAACCACTCGTTGCACTGCCGCGAGAGCGATCGTCCGATTGCCGGCTTGCTACAAGATTTGAAACGGCGCGGGCTGCTCGACGACACACTGGTTATCTGGGGTGGCGAGTTTGGCCGGACACCCATGAGCGAAAGCGGCAACGGCCGCGATCACAATCCTTGGGGTTTTTCGATGTGGATGGCGGGCGGCGGCGTGCGCGGCGGCGTCACCTATGGCACGACCGACGAGATTGGGCTGTATGCCATCGAAAACAAGGCCCACGTGAACGATATTCACGCCACGATTCTGCACCTGCTCGGCATCGACCATGAGCAACTAACGTTCATGCACAACGGCCGGGCCGAGCGGCTGACCATCGTTGCCGGCCGCGTCATCGAGGATATCCTGGCGTAGAAATTCGTCGTTCGACCATGCTCAAATCCAACTCGATCTTCGCCCAGTACGCGGCAAAAACTCCAAGCTCCGAACGACTCTATCGCCGCGCGGTCGAAGTCTTTCCTGGCGGTGTAACGCACGACACCCGCTATCTCCAGCCCCATCCGCTGTACATCGACCGGGCAGCCGGCTCGCGCAAGTGGGACGCCGACGGAAACGAGTACGTCGATTTCATCGGCGGACACGGCGCGCTCTTGTTGGGACACAACCATCCCGTCGTTAGCGAAGCGGTGCGCGAACAACTTGCCAAGGGGACGCACTTTGGCGCCGGTCACGAGCTGGAGGTTCGATGGGGCGAGCAGATCCAAAAAATGGTGCCGTGCGCCGATAAAGTGCGATTCACAGGCTCGGGCACGGAGAGCACGCTGCTGGCGATTCGCCTGGCTCGGGCGTTTACGGAAAAGCCGAAGATCGTGCGTTTCACGGGCCATTTTCACGGTTGGCACGACCAGGTTGCGTTTGCCGCCAGCTCTCACTTCGACGGCTCGCCGCCTGCTGGGATCTTGGCGGAAGTCGCCCAACAGGCCGTGATTTGCCCACCGAATGATCTGGCGGTGCTCTCACGCATTCTGGACGAACACGACGATCTGGCCGCCGTGATCTTGGAGCCGACCGGGGCCACTTTCGGATCGGTTCCGCTGGCGGACGGCTTCTTGGCTAAGGTTCGAGAACTGACGAGTCGTAAGAATGTGCTGCTGATTTTCGACGAAGTGATCACGGGCTTTCGAGTCTCGCCCGGCGGGGCCCAAGCCCATTATGGTGTGACGCCCGATCTGGCCACATTTGCCAAGGTCGTAGGCGGAGGTTTTCCCGGCGGAGCGGTCGCCGGCCGTAAAGACGTCATGGATGTGATGACGCTGCGCGAGGATCGGCAGTGGAACGTGGATCATCGCGTGCCGCACCAAGGCACGTTCAACGCCAATCCGATCACCGCCGCCGCCGGCCTGGCAACGCTCGAGCTCGTGGCCCAAGGCGACGCGATTCAAATGGCCAACCGCGCGGGAGAACAGTTGCGCCGCCGCTTGAATGAAGTCATTCGCGAGTCCGGCTCCGACTGGATTGCGTACGGTGAATTCTCCGGTTTTCACCTATTCACGAATCCGCGGAATCGAACGCTGACGCCGGCCGACATTCAAGCGGGCAAGGTACCACCCGAGGAACTCAAAGGTTCCGCCGCACCCGGGCTGATCCATCAGTTACGATGCGGCCTGATTCTGGGCGGCGCCGACATATTCCCCTGGCCCGGCGGCTGCGTGTCGGCAGTACACAGCGAGGAAGACATCGAGACTACGGCGATGGCCCTGAGGCACTGCTTGGAATTGCTGCACGCCAGTCGTGCCGACTGAGTCCTCGTCTTATTGCTGTTGCTGGTGGATGGCGCGCTGAAGTTCGAGCACGCGAGTCGGCTCGACATCGCCGCTCTTATGATCCAACAGCCAGTCGACGTCTTGCAAAGCCGCATCGCGGTCTTTGATTTGATACCGCACGATCGCGCGCAGCCAATGATAATGGGCCGAATCGGGGTCGAGCGCGAGAATCGCATTCAAGTACCGGTGCACTGCTTTGGGATCGCTGGCCGAGACGCTCAAGAGATTGTTCAACATGCGTGCGACGATTGCCCGCTTGATCGCCGGCTTCAGGTCCTCCTCCGTCAAATCGCGATCGATGTTCTCTTTGACGCGCCGGTTGGCCTCTTCGCGGCTGACTGTCGCCGCCCGCTCGAAGACGTCGATTAACTGCGGATCTCCTTCGGCCGGAATGTGCTGGACGACAAAATGGCCCGGCAGCGGCACACCCACCACGTTCAGCCCAATGCGCCGCGCGAGCTCCAGGTAGACTACTGACAAGGTGATCGGCAGCCCCTCGCGGTCGTCGAGCACTTCGTTCAAATAGCTGTTCGCCCGGTTGTAATAGTCGCCGCGGCTACCGTGAAAACCGTTCTCGTCGAACAGGTACTTTCGCAGCACATCGAGTTTATTCGTCTCGGTCGCGTCCGCGGGCAACTTGTCGGTCACCTCGCGTCCCATGCGAGCCAATTCTTCGCAATAGGCGTCGACGTCCACTTCTTCGTTGTCGAGCTTGGCCAACAACAGACCAGCTCGGAATAGATCGATCTTGTCTTCTTCCGGCGACAAAGCCTGCGACAATTCATCGATCACGCGACGTTCCTGGGCAGCCGCCGCGAGTTGTTTGAGTTGCGCGGCTTGTCCTTCGAGCCTGGCGGCCCGATCGCGTAGAATGTCGGCCGCGTGCGTCGCATCGGCGGCCAAAGTCTCGACGAGCTTAGGGTCGAGCGGTCCCTTGGGCGGCAGGTTTTCCACGAGTTTGGCAATGCGGTCGATTTCTTCGGGCGCTACTGCCACGCGGGGAAGTTCTTGGCCCAAGCGGAATCCCTTGAATTGCGCCTTGGTGTCGCGGAATTTGACCAGCCCCACTTTTCCCGAAGTGAGGCCACTGTCGGAGATTTCGACGACCGGCAGATCGTTGACAAAGCAGCGAATCTTACCTTCTTCCAAGCGCACTCGCAGCGTATTCCAGTCGCCGGCAACATAATGAGGGTGCGGTTGATCGTGCAAGATCGTCCACGACAGCACATCGGGACCGTCGAATCGCGTCAGGCGCAAACGGCCATTGGTCGGATAGAAGCCGTAGTGCCGATTTTCTCCATCCGAGCAAAACGCCAAACCCGCCGCGCCCGCTTCATCTCCCAACTGTACGGTGACGGCCATTTCATACGGCCGCTCGGGCACCGGCATTTGCGACAGACAGAGCGATCGTCCGCCGAAGCCTTGCCCCGGTCCGTCGACTGTGATCCGACCGGCGCGTTGTCGCCAACGCGCGCCGAACAGCGGCACCCACTCGCGCGGGTCGAGCGCCCCAATCGTGAGCCAGCGCGTCATCGGGATTGGATTGGGCTTTGCCAAGAGTGGCTTGAGCATATTGACCGTTAGCGCAAAGCCCAGGTTGGGAGTGACAAGCGATTTCATCGTCAACATGCCCTGCACGCGACCTTGCATGTCGACCAAGGGCCCGCCACTATTGCCTGGCTCGATGGGGATGGCCAATTGAATCATCGGCCGGCCTTCCATTTGGCGCACGCCGGAAACCAGGCCCGCGACGACGCTGTTTTTCAATCCTTGCGGATTGCCCAGCGCCAGCACGCTTTGTCCCTGCTTCAAACCGTCCGAATCGCCCAGCTCGAGCGCCGGCAAATCTTTGGCATCGATCCGCAAAATGGCCAGGTCAAGCAATCGGTCCGAGGCTTCGATCGCCGTGGCTTCGAACTGTCGGCCATCGGCCAGTTGCACGCGGATCGCCCGACCTTCGCCAATGACATGAAAGTTCGTCGCGATCAGTCCGTCGGATGAAAGGATGAATCCTGAGCCCAAGCCCTCGCGCTGACCATCGCGATTGGGTGTCGTGATGACGGTTACTGACTTTGCGACCGTTTGTGTCAGTTTTTCGACTGACTTCTCAGCAGCATCCTGTCCAAGGCACGCATTCATTGCTCCGACGACAATTGCGGAGAAGATCAGAAATCTATGCAGCACTGCCATGGGTTGCCTCTTCATGAATCGGTTCGGAGAGCTAGCGCTTCGGCCCGATCAGTTCAACCAAATTTCCGTCGGGATCGCGGACCACCATCAGAGCCATTCCGGCGGGCAGTCCCGGGGGCAACGGCATCGGCCCTTTGCCGAGCGGTTTGACCCCGGCCTTTTGCAGGCGCGCAAGTGCCGCGTCGGCATCTGTCACGTAGATCGTCAGATACCGAAACCCCAACTGCGAATGAATGAAAGCATTGTCGTTTTTCTTGGGGTTTGCTTGCGGGACTTCCATCAGTTTCAGCGTCGTTGCAGTTTCACCCTCGCCCAGTTTCAGCGTGCGAATGCTCAGTGATTGCTTGTCGGTCAGCCCGGCATCGGCACAGAACTCGGCTGACACGGAGAAGGGAGCGCCTTCCTTGAAACCGATGGCCTCGGTGTAAAACTTGACCGATTTGTCCAAGTTACTGACGAGCGTGCCCAAGTCGATCGTCGTGCGAGCAAAATCGCTTTTCGTTTCCTCGGGCTTCACACGTTCCCAGACTTCCAGCACGTTACCAGTGCCGGCTTTGGCGTCGAACGACTTGGGTCGATTCTTATTGGCTTTTTCCAGGCAGATCGTCAGGCGGTCGCCACGCACTTCATAGATCACCTGATAGACCTTGCCCTTATCGGCGCCATCGCCAACGACGATATCAAGTTCCGCGGGCGACTTCGCGGCATTGAATCGGTAGCTGCCGTGTTCGTTGAAACTGCCGTTTTGAAAATGATAGTTAGTGCCGCTGACAGTAAGGTGCATCTTTTTCGCCGACTCCGCAGGCATGGGCTTGCCATCGGTGATCATCGAGGTTGCTTGCCACGAGCCCTGCCATTTTTGGATGTCCTTCTGGTTGGCGTCCTCGTTCGAATCGGCGCCTAACAAACCGACGGCCAATAATGCGATCGCAATGTGCCATTTCATCGTGAAGAGCTCCCGGAGAAAGTCGATAATTCAAGTGCAAGAAAAAATTCGGCTCGCGTAGTATGGCCGGGCCACGCGGTCGTGTAAAGCAACCAAGAGCGGACGTGCGGCTCCCGGAATACGCGATCGCTATTTGCGGCTCTTTGCTGAGCGATCCGAACTGGACCGCGACTTGGGCTCGGCTTTATGAGGCTGCTCGACGAATGTCAGCGCCGCGGAATTGATGCAAAATCGTAGTCCGGTGGGCGCCGGACCATCCCCGAAAACGTGCCCGAGGTGTGCATCGCATCGCGCACAACGCACTTCCGTGCGCGGCTCCGTGCCGCTTAAATCTTGAGCCATTTCGATGAAGTCGGCCGTCTTTGGCTGAGTGAAGCTGGGCCAGCCAGTTTGGGAATCATACTTGCCTTCTGAAGTGAACAACTCCAAATCGCAGCAAACGCAATGATAGGTCCCGGGTTTTTTCTGATGCCAATACTTTCCCGTGTAAGCGACTTCGGTGCCATGTCGACGCGTGATCTCGAACTGCTTGGGCGTGAGCAGCTTTTTCCACTCGGCATCCGATTTATGAATGGGAACAATCTTGTCGGCTGAGGATTGAGCGCCGGAACGCGGCGAAGAGTCTGTGCGTTGCGGATCGGCCGCAAGACAGGCCGAAGACTGTATGACGAGGCCCATCGTCCAGCAGACGACTAAAGTCATCGTCCAGGAGACGACTAGTGACGTTCTTAACAACCGTCGAAAACACATCGGGATTCTCTCCCCGTGCTTGGATGGCCGCGGCGTCCCTTCGCGGGCCTTCAGGCAATAATGTCGCGAATGACGTTTCCAAAAACGTCAGTCAATCGCTCCTCTCGTCCTTGATGGAAATACGTAAGCTTCTCGTGATCCAAACCCATCAGCGCCAAAATCGTGGCGTGCAAATCGTGCAGGTGGACTTTGTTGGTGGTGGCGGCAAAACCAAATTCATCGGTTTCGCCGTACGACATGCCTCCTTTAACGCCGCCGCCGGCCATCCACATAGTAAAGCCGTAGGGATTGTGATTCCGGCCCGGTGCGCCTTCGCCTTCGGCAAAGGGCATGCGGCCAAATTCGCCGCCCCACACGACCAGCGTGCTGTCGAGCAGCCCGCGCCGCTCAAGATCGGTCAACAGCGCGGCGATCGGCTGATCGACTTCGGCGCCGTGTCGGCCGTGATTCTTCTCGACGCTTTCGTGCGCGTCCCAGGTGTCTTCTAAATGCCCGCCACCGGAATAAAGTTGCACGAACCGGACGCCGCGCTCGACCAGACGGCGTGCGACCACGCAATTTCGGGCAAACTCGTCGGTCGGTTGGCTGCCGACGCCGTAGAGGTCGAGCGTCCGCTGGTCTTCCTGGTTCAAGTCGACGGCCTCGGGGGCCTCGGCTTGCATGCGATACGCCAGCTCATAGCTTTGAATCCGCGCGGCTAAATCGGTTCCACCCGGCCGAGCGTCGAGATGCTGTTGGTTCAACTTCGAGAGCAAGTCAAGTTGTTCGCGCTGCGATTTGCGATCCAACGGCCCGCGCAAATCCAACACAGGTTCGCCGACTGGTCGGAAGAGCGTGCCCTGAAAGCTCGCGGGCATGAAGCCGCTCGACCAATTGGGCTGGCCGCTGATCGGTCCGCCGCGCTTGTCCATGATCGTGACGTAACCCGGCAGGTTTTGATTCTTCGTGCCCAGGCCATATACGGCCCAACTGCCGAGCGAAGGCCGGCCAATGAACGTGCTGCCCGTGTTCATCGCCACCAGGGCCGAACCGTGCGCATGGCTATCGGTGTGGCAGGAGCGAATGAGCGCCAGCTTGTCGGCATGTTCGCGGACGCGCGGAAAGTAGTCGGAAATCATCAACCCGCTTTGGCCGCCGGGACGAAACTCGCGCCAAGCCGGCGTGAGGTAGCCCATCTTGCGGTTGCCCGAATTGGTGAATTGCTTGTCCGCGGGCAACGTCTGGCCTGCATATTTTTGCAAACTGGGTTTGTAGTCGAACGTATCGACGTGACTCGGCCCGCCGTTCATCAACAGGAAAATGCAACTCTTGGCCTGGCCGACGAATTGGGCCGGCTTGGATGTGAGCGGATTCAAGCCGCGAGCCGATTCGGCAGCGGTCGCACTTCCGCCGAAAAAGCCTTCTTCGTTTAGCAGGGCCGACAGCGCGACTCCGACGAACCCGGCGCCCATCTCCCAAACGAACTCCCGCCGCGTTTGGCCGCAAGGGAACAGCCGCGAACCGAAGCTTCGGCCAGACACAGTTCCATTTCTCGCCGGGTCAGTCGACATAGATAAACTCGTTAAGGTTGAACAGCACGTGGCAAAATGAAGCCAAGGCCAGCCGCCGGGCTTCCTCGTCCGCCAGCGGTTTGCCATCCTGGGCCGCGCGCGACGCAAAATTATGTCGCTGCACGGTCAAGTGGGCAAGCGCCGCGGTGCGCTCCGTTTCGCTGGGCGCTCGCGAAAGCGCCAGCCACCAGGCCCGATCGACTTCGGCCGTGGGATCCTCGCCCACTTCACGCAGCACTCTTGCCGCCAATTCGTTGCTCTGCTGGTGCACGAAATCGTTGTTCAATAGCGCTAGCGCCTGGGGCGCCACGGTCGAAACGTTGCGCTGGCTGCATGGCTGCGTGGTGTCGCTCGAATCGAAGGTGGTCATCAATGGCAAGAGCAGCGAGCGTTTCGTCATCATGTAGATGCTGCGACGACGCTGTTCGTCGAGCGAAGACTGACCCCATTCGGCCCCTTTTTTCGACAACCCTTCGAGCGATTCCTTCGTGGCGGGTGGGAAAAAGCTGGGTCCAAAAACAGTCGGATTGAGCTGTCCGCCGACGGCCAGCATCGCGTCGCGCAATGGCTCTGATTCCAGCCGGAGACGATTCGCGCGCCACCAGAGTTGATTGGCAAAGTCGGTCTGTGCATATTCCGTTTCCCGCGGATGGATCGAATCCATCTGGTAGCTACTGGACAGCATGATCATTTTATGCAGCCGCTTCACGCGCCAGCCGCCATCCATCAACTCGCTGGCCAGGTAGTCGAGCAATTCGGGGTGTGTGGGCCTGGCACTCAGTTGGCCAAAATTGTCGGGGGTGCGCACCAGCCCCTCGCCGAAATGGTGCTGCCAGATCCGATTGACCATCACGCGCGCCGTCAGCGGATTGCGGCGATCCGTAATCCATTTTGCAAGTTGTATTCGGCGACCGCCCGTTTCAATCTCGGGGATTGAAGCGGTCGCGCCCTTCAAACTGACCATCGAAAGATAGCCCGGCGCGACGGCTTCCAGCGGGTGCGTTGGATCGCCGCCGTGCAGCAGTTGCACTTCTGGGGTTTCCGAACCGATGTCGGTGTAAGCCAGCAGAGGGCCATCCGCCGCTTTTCCGCCGATGAAAAAATTGAGAACCGCGTAGTAGTCGGTTTGCGGAATCGGATCGAACTTATGATCGTGGCAGCGGGCACACTTGAGCGTGACCGCTAGAAAAGCAGTGCTCGTGGCATGGATCAAGTCATCGAGTTGCTCGAACTTGTATTTGAGCTTGTCGTTCGGTTCGTCGTCGAATGTGCCGACTCGCAAGAATCCCGTGGCGATTCGCGTTTCGTCATTGGCGTCGGGCAACTCGTCGCCGGCCAATTGCTCGAGCACGAAGCGGTCGTAGGGTTTATCTTCGTTGAGCGAGCGGATGACCCAGTCCCGATATTGCCAGGCATTGGGCTTCAGCGCGTCGCGCTCGTAACCGTTGGTTTCGGCGAACCGCACCAGATCCAACCAATACCGGCCCCAGCGCTCCCCATAGTGCGGGCTGGCCAGCAGGGTGTCGATCAATCGCTCGTACGCGTCGGGTGAGTTGTCGGCCGTGAACGCTCTCACTTCCTCGGGTGACGGCGGAAGACCCCACAGGTCGAAATAGGCTCGGCGAATCAGCCGTTCGCGTGCAATCGGCGCGGCCGGCACCCAGCCTTTGGCTTCCAGGCCCGACAAGATAAACGTGTCGACCGATGTTTTGATCCAAGCTGATTTCTGCACTGGGGGCAGTGCCGGACGGGCGACCGCAGCGAGCGACCACAACTCGCTCGATTCCTTGGCGTCATTGCCGGCTGCCCACGCTAGGCGGACCGAGCAACAACCGAGAGCGATGAGCAGACTTAATGCACCTGAGAATCCAACTCGCATCGACGATTGTTTCCCAACGGCAAGCATCGTCAGCTTTCACCATGCGGCGGCTAAAAGGCGTCAAAACCGTCAGAACGTCAAGTTTAAGCCACGGCTGGTGTTCATTCAATCGGAGAAAATCCGCCGGTCACCTACGTGCCGAGGAAAAACCACTGCGGGAAACGTCGATTGTGGCGTGTGGATCGACAAACAACCAGCACAGTGCACCGACCAGGTAGGCGCTGGATGCCATAACAAAGGTTGGTGACCAGCCGTAGTCTTCCACGATTCGACCGATGATCGAAATGGCGCAAGCCGCGCCGATATTGCCACACATGTTGGCCCACCCCAGCACGGTGCCGGCGTAGGGCCCGCCGATGTCTTGGTACGTGGACCACATGGCGCCCAGCGCGAAATCACCGAAGAACGACGTGATTACCAAAACGGTCACGATCGCAGTCACGTCGTCGAGCGCCCAGCAAACGCACAGCCCGATTGCGGCGCCACCATAAGAAATCATGCCCGGAACGCGTCGGCCCCAGCGAAGTCCGAGGCGCTTGACCAGAAAGTCGGTCGCCAACCCGCCCGCCAGGCAGCCGGCCATTCCGGCGGCCGCGGTAAAGCTCGTATAAAGCCCCGCTTCGGCTTCGCTCTTTCCGTGGACCTTGATCAGATAGGTCGGCAACCAAGTGGCCAGAAAGATCCAGCCGACATTGACGCAAAAGTTGATCAGCGCCAGAAACTGCAAACCGGGACTGCGCAGCAGAGCGACGAAGGGGATTGGTCCGCCCGGCAACACGGAATTCGCTTGCGCCGGCTCATCGCCCGCGATCAGGGTGGCTTCGGCCGCGTTGCACGAAGGGTGCAGTCGCGGTTCGTCGCGGAACCATAACCAGAATAAAACGGCGACAACCAGCCCAATCAGCGCGTACGCCAAGAACACAGGCCGCCAACGATCCATTCCCGGGATGAAAGTTGCGGCGAGCATCATTAACATTGGCGTCAGGGCCGGCGCAAGAACTCCGCCCGCTCGCCCGCCGAGCGAAACTGCGCTATTGGCAAATCCGCGCCGATTGAACGGCATCCAGCGGCGCAGGAAGCTAGCCGTGGTGGCGAACGCGCCGGCCTGACCGATGCCCAAGAGCGCTCGCATCAGGACGAGCGAAATGAGACCTCCGACCAGTCCGAGTCCGGCCATCGCCAGGGACCAGGCGACGACATAAACGGTCAGGGCGCGGCGCCCGCCCCAGCGATCGCCGAGCCAACCAGCCGGCACTTGAAACAGGGCATAGCACCAAAAAAAGGCCGCGACCGAATCGCCGACCTGCGCGATCCGCAAATCCAGGTCCTCGGCAATGGCCGGCATCGCCACGTTGATCGCCATACGGTCCAGATACAAAATGACCGCCAGCCCGACGGAAAACGAGAGCACGCCGTAGCGACTTGACGTGGGCCGTTCGTGCCTCGGCGGAGAGCCGATCGGCGCCGACGATGGTGTTCGATCAGGTTGCAAACCGGAAAGCGGCAACGGGAGCGTTCCTTGGTAGGTTGAAAACGCAGATGACGCCGCGCCAATTGCGGGTCCCTGCGCCGGCGGCTAGCATAACGCAAACCAGACTATCCGCGCCCGAGTCGCGCGGCAAACGAATTCTTTCATCGCGAGTGCCGGCATGTTGATCTTTGATGCGCATCTCGACTTGAGCATGAACGCGCTGGAGTGGAACCGGGACCTGACGCGTAGCATTGAAGAGATTCGCGCCCGCGAGCGCGGCCAGACCGACAAACCGGATCGCGGAAATAATACGGTCTCTCTAGGCGAAATGCGCCGCGGACGCGTGGGCATCTGCGTGGCAACGCTGATCGCTCGCTATGTCAAACCGGGCCATCCGCTGCCGGGCAATCACAGCCCCGAAATCGCCTGGGCCCAAACGCAGGGACAACTGGCCTGGTATCGCGCGATGGAAGAGGCCGGCCAGATGCGGCAAATTCGCGATCTGGCTGGACTGAAGAAACACGTTCAGCTCTGGGAACACCCGCCAACCGACGCACCGATTGGTTATGTCTTGAGCCTCGAGGGCGCCGATTCGATTCTGACCCCCGGCCACCTGGCCCGCGCGTATGAACAGGGGTTACGAGCGATTGGGCCCGCCCATTATGGCCCCGGCACGTATGCCCAAGGAACGCACGTAACCGGCGGATTGGGACCTCGCGGACGCGAGCTGCTGGCCGAAATGGATCGGCTGGGAATGATTCTTGACGCCACGCATTTGTGTGACGAGAGTTTTTGGGAGGCGCTCGATCATTTCCACGGCCCCGTCTGGGCCAGCCACAATAATTGCCGGGCATTGGTCAGCGATACGCGGCAGTTCACGGATGAACAAATCAAAGCTTTGATCGCGCGCGGAGCGGTCATCGGCGGCGCCCTCGACGCATGGATGATGGTGCCGAATTGGGTTCGCGGAAAGACGAAGCCGGCTGAGGCAGGCGTCACGCTTCGCCATCTCGTCGATCACATCGACCACGTTTGCCAGTTGGCGGGTAGCGCCAGGCACTCGGGCATTGGCACCGATCTTGACGGTGGCTTCGGTCGCGAGCAATGTCCCACCGATCTGGAGACAATTGCGGATCTGACGCGAGTACCCGCCTTGCTTTCCGAGCGCGGATACAGCCCCGCGGATATTGCACAGATCATGCATGGCAATTGGATTCGCTTTCTCGAACACGCGTGGCGTTAGAGTGCGAGCTGGGGCCGCGAGTCAGCGCCGTCGTCCAAAAAGGGGGATGCTTTAGGCCTGGATGTGTTGTTTTGTTTGGCGTAAATTTGGGTCGGTTGCGCGGTGTGGCGAAAGTTAGCGCGGGTTGACCATCGTCCCTGGGCGGGGGATAATCAACGTGTCCCAGGGAACCCTTTCGCCACGCGTCGGATTCATTTCGAGCGAAAGCCCGCCGACAACAGTCGCTTGCTCGGAGTCAAAAATGGCAGATGCTTTTACCTTATCCGGATCCACGACTTCGATTTCGGATGATTCGGCTCAGTGGTCGCGCCGTGCGGCAGTATTCGCCCGAAGCGTTTCCGACCTCCTGAGCCCCGCTGCCATGGCGATCCCGTGTTTATTGTTGGGGGTTTTGGCGAGCGATGTTTCCGGCACGTACCTGTTTGCCCTGCTGTATTTCGCAGTCGCAGTGCCTGTGCCGGTAATGTACGTGCTGTGGTTGGTCAAGTCGGGGCGTGTGGACGATTTTCATTTGCCCGATCGACGCGATCGCACCGGACCGTTTGCGATCAGTATTGCCGGTGCCGTAGGCGCAGCGGCCTTGCTGTATTACTTGGGCGCTCCGACCGTGTTTCTGGCTCCGGTGCTGACCGCCTTGGTCCAGACCGTCCTGCTTTTCTTGATCACATTACGCTGGCAGATCAGCATTCACACGGCGACCGCGGCTGGCCTGGTCACTTTCGCGATTCTCGCGTTAGGAAGCGGGGCCGCGGTGCTGGCGTTGTTGGTTCCGCTTGTGGCCTGGGCACGCGTGTTCCTGGGCCGTCACACGGTCGCTCAGACCGTCGCAGGCGCATTTCTTGGCTGCCTGAGCTTTACC
>JAYVCO010000113.1:0-5445 GCA_043749935.1 Planctomycetia bacterium | reverse complement strand
ACCGGCGGGCACTGCCGAGATCGCCTATGCGATCGTGCCCCTGTATCAGGGCAACGGTTTCGCCACCGAAGCCGCACAGGCACTCGTGAGATATGCCTTCGCCAGCGACCGTATCCGCGTCGTCTTGGCGCACACGATGCCGGAACAGAACGCATCAACGCGAGTCTTGATCAAATGCGGATTTACCCACGTGGGCGAGGTAATCGACCCTGAAGATGGCCCGATTTGGAGATGGCAGAAGGACGCCTGATGCGACGTCGCATGGCAGACGAATGTGTGCCCTTTCTATCCACCCGGAAGGGACCAAATCAAGTAGCAACAGCTATCGAACGCGGCGATGAGGATGTGGGTAATTCTCCTATCTACTTGCCTGCTTGGAGTTGGAGGCTAAGTGCGGTAAAATGATCTTTAGCGTCGCAACTCACGGTCATGGATAACGAATGAAACGCAAACGGACATCGAGGGCAAAAAACAAGATTCAAGGATCCGTCGAGACCTCCTTGATCAAGGCCGCGCCTGAGCACTATTCGGACCCGCCCGCGGTCCACCTGCGTACCAAATCGATCGCCGTCGCTCGATCCACCCTCTTCAACGCCGAGCTCGAACAGGCCATCGACGTCATCGCGCGCGAGCGCGTCTATCGAGCCATGCTCGCCGGCCTGAACCGTCGCCTGCTCATGGCGCCCCCCGACAAATGATCGCGACAAATAATCGCGGCAAATCACTTCGACGGCGTAACTCGACGCCAGCCGGCCCCCGGCCTAAGGAACGGAAGACTAGCCACTGAGGTCACCGAGGGCACCGAGAAAAGTTGCAAACGGCTCAAACCAATTCCTCTGTGGCCTCTGTGATCTCGGTGGCTAATCCCCAGTCGCGTAGCCGCCTAGATCAGGTCATCGGCCTGACGTGCCCGGGTGGACAAGCGCGAAAACCTACCGTGTTCAATTCCCTGCCACTTGACTACAATTCATCGCTTCGACATCCTGCCGAACCCCGTTTCCTCCTTCCAGAGATCCCGACAGGCCCCCGACCGCGTGAAATACGACCACATTACCACCGACCGAGACCTCGAAAGTTTTTGCCGAGAAGTTAGCGATTCGCCGACGATTGGTTTCGATACCGAATTCGTTTCGGAGCACACCTATCGGCCGGAATTGTGTTTGATTCAGGTCGCGGCCGGCGAGCGGCTGGCGGTCATCGACCCGCAAACGATCCGCGACGTTACGCCGTTTTGGAACCTCGTGGCCCAGCCCGGGCACCGCACGATCGTGCACGCGGGTCGCGAGGAACTTCTGTTCTGCCTGGGCGCCGTGGGGCGATTGCCCGAGCAACTGTTCGACGTGCAGATCGCCGCCGGGCTGGTGGGCTTCGAGTATCCGGCTGGCTACGGCTCGCTGATGTTCAAGCTTCTCGGCCAGCGGCTCAACAAAGGCGAAACCCGCACCGACTGGCGGCGGCGGCCCCTTTCGACGGGCCAAATCGAATATGCCTTAGACGACGTCCGCTACCTGGACGCGATGTGCAATAAACTCCGGGCGCGGCTGGAGCAACTCGGCCGGCTTTCATGGTTGGATACGGAAATGGCCGGTTGGCAATCCGACGTGGCGGCCACGCGCTCGGGCGACCGCTGGTGGAAGGTTTCCGGCACTTCGGGCCTGTCGCGGCGCAGCCTGGCCGTCGTCCGCGAACTTTGGCGCTGGCGCGAGCGCGAGGCGGAAAAGCGCGATTGGCCCACGCGGCGCGTGCTGCGCGACGATCTGATTATCGAAATCGCCAAGCGGCGCAGTCCCGACGCCAAACAGATTCGCGCGTTGCGCGGTATGGAGCGTGGCGATCTGCAAAAAGCGATGCCCCAATTGGCCGAAGCCGTCGAGCGGGCCTTGGCGCTTTCCGATGAAGAGTGCCCGACCCCTTTGCAGCGCGAGTCACCCTCCCAATTGGCCGTGTTGGGGCAGTTTCTGTCGTCGGCTTTGGGCAGCATTTGCCGCGCCGCCGAGCTGGCGCCCAGTATCGTGGGCACCGCCAGCGACGTGCGCGATCTGGTGGCCTATCGCCTCGGCCTCGAGGATGGCAACGGACACACCGATCCGCCCCTGTTGGGCCAAGGCTGGCGCGCCGAAGTGGTCGGGCGCCAGATCGACGATTTGCTCAGCGGCAAACTCGCCATCCGCATCCACGACCCCCGCTCCGACGAGCCGCTAGTTTTCGAGCCGCTCGATTGAAGAAACAAAGGGGACGGGAGTCATTGTTTTATTAAAGACTCCCGTCCCCTTTGTTGCCGTCTCCATTGTTTCTTCCTTATGGCGGTGTCTTCTGGCGATCGAGGATATCCTTGGCCCAATTGTACGATTGGACGGCGCCGGCGGCGGAGGCTGCCGGGTTGACGGGCGGCAAGACGGATTGCGATTGCAGATTGCCTTGCGGCCCTAGTGGTGGCGCTGGCGGAGGCACAACGACCGGCGGGGGCAGCGGCGGTGTGTAAGCCGCTTTCGGCGCCGTTGCCTCGGCGGGCGCGGCCGGCGTGCCAGGCGCTGAGATGGGCGCAGCCGAAGCGCTACCGCTGGGAACCGGCGACAGGTATCCGGCGCTTTCCACTTTCGACGGGCCTTGCTGCTGCGCAACTTGCGGCATGGGCGAGAGGAATACTTTTTCGCGCCCGACCGACATTTTGTCGGCCCCGGGCGTGCCGGGCGGTTCGTCTTTGCCCACCAACGGCACATCCAGCTTTTCGCCCGCCAGCGAGGTTCCGTTATAGATCGTGCCGCTTTGGAACGGACCGGCGCCCATCACCCAAAAATCCTTGGCCTTGCTTGACAACTTGCGATTGCCCGACTGCCACACCGGCCGCCCCGACATCCGATCGTAGGCAAACACGGCGATCTTGCAGACCCCTTGCTGATTCGTCCGCTTCACCAAGGCGATTTCAGGAATGCTAGCCGAGCCCATCGGCAACAGTCCCACAGTCGGCAAGCTCGTGGCGGGCACGCCAAACAGCAGGTCTTGTCGATTTGTTCCCAGCGAGCCGGTGCGGACTTCGACCACATACGTGGCCTCGTCCGGCTTGTCCCTGATGATGCAGCCGCTGGCCAACATGTGCTGGCGCAAGGTGCTAATCACATAGTTCTGATCCAGCGCCGTGATGATGAAACGCGTGTCGAGATAGACGTTCTTGTCGGCCAGGGCACTAAAGTCGATTTCGCTGATCGCCCGATCGACTGCGTCGGAAACCAACAACTGCTCGGTTGCCGTGCGGGGCGAGTCCGACCACTTGGTCGTGCCACATCCGAACCAGAGCGCGCAGCCCAACGCGAGCAAGAGCGTTCTTGCCGCGCGCAAGCCAACCGACCAGCTAGCTGTCGGATCGCGACCGTCCAAACGATTCTCCCGGAGAACTCGGAAATGAATGGCCGCGGAGTATAGCGGAAGTGCCGGGACCAACAAACATTCATTTATGGGTCGGAAGCAGCCTGGTGCTGGCACGAATCAACTCGAACCCACGAAGGAGGTTCGGTCGAAACCGGCTGACTAGCGAAGAAGTGCAAGCTCGAAGGCGCTTACCAGCGGTTTTGCAAAAGCTGCGACGCACGCGTTGGGCAGCGTCGCTCGAAAGCCGCTACTCCGATTCTCTCGGCGCTCGTTCCTCAAGCGGTTTGGCGGGCGTGGGCTCGCCTTCCGCGCGGGGTTCCAGCGGCGAAGCTTTGTCCTCGCCGTAGAAGTGCGTGGCTTCCTCGGCCGCTAGCTTGGTGTGCAACGAGTGGCAAAGCACCTCGGCGCGGAACACGTGGTTTCCACCCCGGTCTGCCCGAGCATGAACTCGATAGACCACGGCGTCGCCCGCTCCGAGCGTGGCCAACGGCTTGAACACGACCTGGCCGGCGCCAATGTCGTGCGGCCCGCCCTCGGCCGTTGTGGCTTCGAGACCTTCAGAGAAGAAGACGGTCAGATCGATGCCATCGGCGGCTTTCGTGCCCCGATTGCGGATGTGAACTTCGTACACCGCGTCGTCGCCGATCGCGATCGGACCCTGCGGGTCGCGGACTTCAAGCTTTAGATCGGCGAGCGCCTCAACCCGCGTGCTCGAGGTGGTCGCGGCGCTCAAGTCGCCATCGGCCATGGCCATGAACTGAGTCCGATTTTCGCCGGGGCTGCTGAGCGAGCATTGCAGCTCGAACAAGCACTCGCCGCCGGGCTGCAAGGTGCCGACGGACCAGTTGACCTTGCCCTGCTGGGTGTCGAGTCGTCCGCCTCCGCTGCTGGAGACGTATTTGGCATCCGGAGGCAAGAGCGCGGCGACTTGCACGTTCTCGGCCACGGCATTGCCCGCGTTGGTGACCTTCAGGTGGTAGGTTCCCACGGTGCCGGCATATTTGACTTTCGGCGCTTCGACGTCGATTTGCATATTCGCGCGGCGCACCATCACTTGCGCGGCCGCTTCGCTGCGCAGTCCGCCGTCGGCAAAGGCTTGGGCCTTGATCGACAAAACCCCGGCTTGACGAGCAGTGAGCTCGACGTCGATCGTTTTGCTCTCGCCTGCCTTCAAAGTGCCCAGCCGGTGGCTGGCGATCCCTTCGCTAGCGCGGCCAATCGGCAGCAATCCGACGGTCACGTTTTCCGAGTCGCCATTGCCGGGATTGGAAACGGTCAGTTTGTAGACCTTCGATTGGCCGAACAGGACTTCCTCGGGCCCGGCGATGGCCATGGCGAGCTTGGGCTCCTGCACTTCGACAAGTGTCTGCGAGGCCTCGGGCGTAAAGGTCCACTGCACGGCCAGGTCGAGCGGCGTGCTCTTGCGCGGCACGATCTTGAGAGTCAGCGTTTCCTTGCCTTTGGATTCCAGGCGGTTGATTTTCCATTCGAGCGGTTCGTGCCGCTCGGCAGCGGTTGCCGCTTGCGCGGCTCCGGACGTGGCTTGCGCACTGACGATCTCCGCGTAGTTCGGAATATTGATGGAAACGACTACGTTGTTGGCCGCCGATCCCGAATTGCGAATCGTCACGACGAACTGAGCCTCTTTGCCGATCATGACCTTGCGCGGACCCGACGCTTCGACACTCAGCACGGGGCTTTGCGTCGTAAACAGCAGACCGCTAGCAGCTTTGCTCGAACTCTTGGGATGCTCGGCCGGCTCGTCTTCGACGGGAACAATTCTTTTCGGCGCCGGCGCTAATGGCAGGCTGCGCGCCATGCGCGGTTCTTTGGTTGGCTCACTGGAGTTGGCTTCCGTTGTCTTGTCCGCAGGGGTCACCTTGCTGGTTTTTGCTCGTTTGATCGGCGCGGGTGTGTCGTCAGTGGTTTTCTTCACGCGGTCCACCGGTTCGACCGTGGTCGGAGTCAACGCCGAGCCGGACGTCGCGCGTCGCGCGCCCTGGGATTTCAATTTCGATGGAACAACGACGCCAGAGCTAGCCTGAACCGGAATAACTTCCTCCGTCGATGTCGGCGGAG
>JAYVCO010000112.1:0-9984 GCA_043749935.1 Planctomycetia bacterium | reverse complement strand
GCCAAGGAGTGGCTTCCCCCGAAATTGGCTGCTTGGCGATGAACACGATCCAGTGGTCGTGACCCACTTGCGGCGACACGGCCCAGCCGGTGGCGTCCTTGCCGTCGACGGCGGCAGCCGCGGAAAATCCGGATTGCTCGAAGTCGGCCTGAGCTTGCCCGATTGCCACGCGGTTTTCCGGTTTGAACTCCGATCCGGTGGCTGCCAGAACGCGAAATTCGCTGAGCACGAAGTTGCCGAGTGCGTTACGGCCCGGCCCTCGCCCTGGCAATTGGTCGTGCGTCAATGTTTCAAAGCGGAACCCGGCGATCTCCTTGAGATCTGTTTTCGCCGTGATCGTAATTTTATCGACCTCGGGATTCTTGCCTGTGACCAGGTATGATCCGTCGGAAAGTAATTTCAATTCGCTGCCAGCGCTCGACTGGGTGCCAACCAGCTCCACGGGGCGAAACTCCAGCGGAACGGCTGGCTTGGAGCGCAGGTCGATTTCCCAAGTGGGCAGCTTGGCGGCCAGTTCGGTGCGGAGTTTTTCCAGCTTTGGTTCCAATTGGCTCAGCTTCCGCTCGGCGTCGTTCTTTTCGCTCGTCCATTTTGCGAACGCTTCGCCGGTGAGCGGCACCTCGGTTTCAACTTCGTCGCCGTTATTGAAAAAAGCGAACAGTCGATAATATTCCTCGTGAGTGATCGGGTCGTATTTGTGCGTGTGGCATTGCGCACAGCCCACGGTCAGCCCCAACCAAACGCTGCCCGTGGTGGCAACTCGATCAAAATTCGCCTCGACGCGAAACTGTTCCTGATCGGTGCCCCCCTCGGTGTTGGTCAAAGTCTGACGATGGAAGGCCGTGGCTAACTTCTGCATCGGCGTGGCATCAGGAAGCAGATCGCCGGCCAATTGCTCGATGGTAAACTGGTCGAGCGGCAGATCCGCGTTAATGACGTCGATTACCCAATCGCGATATCGCCAAGCATCGAGCCGTGGATTGTCCTTTTCGTAACCGTCAGAGTCCGCGTAGCGCGCCATGTCGAGCCAGTGCCGCCCCCAGCGCTCGCCGAAGTGCGGTGAGTCGAGTAAACGGTCGACCAACTTTTGATACGCGTCTGGTGACGGGTCGCGGATGAACGCATCGACGTCTTCCACCCGTGGAGGCAGGCCCAATAAGTCGTACGATAGCCTCTTGATTAGCGTCGTGCGGTCCGCTTCAGGCGACGGTTCGATGCCGCGCGCTTCGAGTCGGGCCAGCACGAACCGATCGATCGCGCCGCGCGTCCAAGCCGCATTTCTTACTGCCGCCGGCTCGGGCCTTACGATTGGCTGAAAGGCCCAATGCGTTGAGTTACTTCCCTGCCCCTCGGGCCATACCGCTCCCTCGTCGATCCAGCGAGCGAGCAATTCAATTTGCTCGGGAGTAAGCGGCTTCGTATTGGCCTTGATCGGCGGCATTCGCTCGTCGTCATCAGTTGCCAGGACACGCCTGACGATTTCGCTGTCTTTACTCCGACCGGCGACGAACAGCGCTCCCGAATCGCCGCCCTGCATGGCATTTGCGCGCAGATCCAATCGCAACCCAGACTCTTGTTTGTCGGGGCCATGGCACGCATAGCAATGCTCGATGAAAATCGGTTGAACCTGTTTCGTAAAATCGAGCTTCGGCTGTTTCAGCGCACCGTCAGCAGCGCGAGCCTGGAGCGCCAGCGACACCGACAAGACAGCGGCCAATGCGATCAACACCGAACCATCAAGCCAACTCGGAGGTCCGTTTCCTGTTTTTTCCGCCGCGCGTTTCAACAATCAATCGCTCCGCTCAAAAGAACCGATCCGACGACCCCAGCATCAGCCGTATAGGATAGCTGAGGCGGCCGCGAGGAGCAAAGATTGTGGCGAATAGGAAACCTTGGCTAAAAGGTTCCGCAGAGGGAACTTGTGTTTAACCCTGACAGTTCAACGAGGTCGACCGATCGGCAAAAAACCAGTAAGCTACCCGGCATGAATCTGGACTGGGCCATGCCATGGGCGTCTTGAAATAGAATTCCGATTTGGGTTGCCGATGAGTTATGTGATTGACGCGCGCGATCTAACCAAAGTTTACGATTCCGGCGTAGAGGTCGTTGCCTTGCGCGGTGTTTCGTTGCAGGTCAGCAAGGCCAGCTTGGTCGCCATCATGGGGCCTTCCGGCTCTGGGAAGAGTACTTTGCTCACGATCTTGGGCGCTTTGGAGACACCCACCAGTGGGATGCTCTTGTTGGAAGACACCGATGTGGTCGCTCTGGCCGAATACGAGCGGACGCTGTTGCGGCGGCGGCGGATCGGTTTCGTGTTTCAGCAGTTTAATCTGTTACCAATTTTCTCAGCCGCCGAAAACGTTTCCTTGCCGCTGCGACTCGAAGGCGTTCGCACCGCGGAGGCAAATCGGCGCGCGGCCGAAATGTTGGAGTTGGTCGGGCTTGGCGGCCGGCAGCACCACCTTCCCAGTCAGCTTTCCGGTGGAGAACAACAGCGGGTGGCCATTGCCCGGGCGTTGGTCACCAGACCGGCCATCGTGCTAGCCGACGAGCCCACGGGCAATCTCGACAGCAGTAGCGGAGATCGCATCGTCGCCATGCTCCGGCAACTGGTCGACGAGCGAGAACAAACCGTAGTCCTCGTGACCCATGATTCGACGGTGGCCTCTCGCGCTGACCGGGTGATTCATTTGCACGATGGGAGAATCGTCGACGATGTCGAACCACGCCGCGGCGTGCCGGTCGGAAGAGTGCCGTCGGAGTCAACCGAATGATCTTCTGGAGCTATGCACTGCGCCAGCTCCAGCGGCGAATGGGGCGGTCGCTGTTGAGCCTGCTGAGCGTGGTCATCGCCGTGGCGGCCATCGTCGCCGTTACATCGGCCACGGATACGACCCGCAAGGCCTATCAACAAGTTTTTGCAACGCTCGCTGGCAGGGCCGATTTGGAAGTCGTTGCTCGCGGCGGGGGCCGCTTTCAGCAGAATTTGGCCACAACAATCAAAAGCTTGCCCGGTGTCAGTGCTGTCGTGCCGACCTTCCATCGTGGCACGATCCTTTATGCCCATGGGGAAAAGGCGAAGGCGATCGCACTGGGCATCGTTCTGGACGAGCCGGAATCATTGGCCGATTTCGAAGTTGTCGCCGGAACCCTTCCTAAAGCGGCTGGCGAACTTGCGCTCGAGAAAAACCTGGCTGCAGGACTGCAAATCAAAGCGGGAGACAGCGTTCGGCTGCTCACCTCGAACGGTTTGCGCTCCTACAAGGTTTCGGGTCTGATCTCGCTAGAAAGCGCGGCGCGCCTGCGTCAAGGCGGAATGATCCTGGCCCCACTCGATCAACTCCAGCGAGTGTTCCGATCCTCAGGAGAAGTCGATGCGCTCAACCTGTTTCTTACCGACTCGAAGAATGCCGCGGAAGTCATCGACGAAGTCTCGCGAATTCTCCCGCCGGAACTGACCGTGGGCGTGCCCTCGTCGCGCACTGGACTAGCCGAAGAAACCTTGCTGCTGACCGAAGTCAGCCTCGACATGGCCAGTGCTCTGTCCTTTACCACCGCCGTATTTATTGTGCTCAGCGTATTCCTGATGAATGTGAGCGAACGGCGGCAACAGTTGTCCATCCTCCGCGCCATTGGCGCAAGCCGGCAGCAGATCATGGGCATGGTCTGTTGCGAAGCGGTTTTGATTGGAATGATCGGCACGCTTATTGGCGTTCCGATCGGGATTTTCGGCGCTCGATTCCTCACACGGTCGATGGCTTCCTTGTTGAACGCGAATCTGCCCGAAAGCACCGACCTGAATTTGGCAATGATCGTGGGGGCCATGGTTGGGCCAGTGATCTGCTTGCTGGCAGCCTGGTATCCTGCTCGTAGAGCCGGTCTGGTTTCTCCATTGGAAGGCATGCGGCCCGTCGTGACCTTGCGGCCCGAGCGAGGTCATCGGGCGATGACTCTGGCCGGTCTGGTCGGTCTGGCTGTGGCAGCCGTCCTGGCGATTGAAACGCTGCGCGGGGATTTGCCGATCTGGTCGGTGGTGTTGGGCTTGATCTTGTCGCTCGTTTCGCTGGTGGCCCTGATACCAATTGCCTTGCCGCCAGCCGTCCGAATCATCACCTGGCCACTTGGGCGTTTGTTGTCGGTTGAAGGAGATATGGCCGAACGCCTCGTATTGCGCCATTCCGGGCGAAGTGCGTTGACCATTGGAGTGCTGTTCATCGCCGTGTCGGCGGGAATCGGCACCAGCAATGCCGTATTCAGCATCACCGACGACGTGCGAACCTGGTATGAACGCACGATCACGGCTGATTTTCTGCTGCGAGCGATGATGCCCGACGTGAGCGGCCAGGAGGCGGTCAGTCTCGACGAATCGATCCGCGACGAAATTGTTTCACTTGGTGACGTTCAACAAGTCGAGGCGATCCGCTTGCTGCGCGTCGAAGCCGGAGCTCATGATGCGATCATGCTTGCGCGTGAGTTCAGCCTCTATAAACAAGTTCCACTGGACGTGGTCGGCGGCGATGTCGAATCGCTTCTCGATCGGTTGCAGCAAGGCGAAGTGGTCGTCGGATCAGTTTTGGCGGAACGCGAAAATGTCCGCCCAGGAGCCATCCTGCGTATCACTTACGGTGCCAAGAGCCACTCGTTCCGGGTCGCGGCAGTGGCCACTGAGTACACGTTTGGCGGCTCGGTTGTCTATCTCGACCGCGGAGTTGCGAAACGGCTGTTCGCGATTGAAGGCGTCGACTCCTTTTTGATCAAATCGGTCCCCGAGAAATCCGCCGAGCTAGAGCCAAAGTTGCGGGCACTGGCTCAAGAGAAAGGCCTACTGCTGCAATCCTTTGCGGAATTACTGCAACTGATCGATTCAATGGTGGCTGGCGTCACGGGCGGGCTTTGGGTCCTGCTGACGCTCGGTTTGCTGGTGGGTGCCCTGGGAGTCGTGAACACGCTCACAATGAACGTCTTGGAGCAAACTCGAGAGATGGGAGTGCTGCGCGCCATCGGTATGGCGCGCGGCCAACTGATGAAGACCGTCCTCGGTCAAGCGGCAATCATCGGCATACTCGGAATCGTGGCAGGCGGAATCTCGGGTGTATCGCTGGCTCGATCCATCAATATCAGCTTAGCTACTATGTTCGGCCATCAAATTACGTTCGCACTGCGGCCCCAATTCATGGTTGCGCTGCTCGCTGTCGCACTGGCGGTCGTGATGCTCGCCGCGCTGTTGCCTGCAATGCGCGCGGCCAAACTTTCGCCCATGACTGCCATGCGCCAGGAATAGCCGAGTGTCATCGTCTTATTCGCTGCCAAGTGCTCTTCGAAGTGGACATTCGTCAGCGGCTGACTTCTCGCGGCGATAACGGCCCAGTAATTCTTTTGATCGCCCGGCGAGGAGCCTGCGGACCTCTCGTCGCTTTCCTTTAACCTTCGGGATCTTCATCGAGTCATAGGCAGTGGTTTGGTGCCGCATCCAAGCGATCACGGCGGCTTCTGCCCGGCGCTCGATCGGAATGCGTTTGGTTCTCGCGACGGTCCCGCTCCCGACAGGCGTCGCATGATCAGCCACGGCTTGCGCCAGTCGGATGGCAAGACCGGCATGGTTTGGATGGAACGCCAGAAACGCCACGATCGCTCCCGCGAAATCCTCGACATAATCGGCCTGAGCTTTGTCGCGGCGGCGGACGTCCGACTCTTTGCGGCGCGCGTACGCTTCGGTGGCCCGTTCTGCTTCCAGCTCGGTGCGAATTCGGGCAATGGTTGTACCGTCGGCCCAGACTCCTCGGGAAAAGAGCCTCCGCCCCTTCTTTTCCTGCACAGCCCAATGTGGCCCGGCCGCCTTGACCCTGCGGGTCAGCGCGGCATCGCCAGGATCCAGCAGAATCCAGCCTTCCGGTGCGGTCAGGACTCGGCCATCTGTGGCTCGCACGCTGTTTGGGGTCGGACCCGGCGCGTAATATACGTTGATGCTATTGCGGTTCGTGAGATCTGGCGTGCCTTTCACGTTTTACTTCCCTGTGCGCGCAAATGGCCGGCTCGAGCCCCGAGAGCGAGGGAGTTTAGCGTCCGCCCCTGGCTATTTCAATCTCGTTTACCAGGCCGAGGGACGTCGCGCGATTGGACGCAGAAGTCGAGCAATGTCGTCGGGTCGGTCGTCCGCGGAACGAGCTCTGGCTCTCGCGCGGTCTTGACCAGGTGCTCGACCAGCAAGTCGGTCAGGCGTTTTCGCGTGGCCACGTGCTCGGGTTTGTCCGCGAGGTTGGTCATCTCTTGCGGATCTTGCCGCATGTCGTAGAGCCGAAACTTGTGCCCTGCAAGTGGACGGCCGGTGTCATACCCATCGGTTCGCCTCTGCACCCCACGCTCGAACACGAGCTTCCAATGGTCATCGCGAATCATTGCTTCGTCGTTCTGTGCATACTCCACAACCACGTGCTCGCGATGCCTGGTGGTCTTGCCCTGCAACAAACGCATCAGGCTGCGGCCTTGCAATGGCGCGGTGCCGTTATAGCCGCACAAGTGATACAGCGTGGGCACCAGATCTACCAGTTCCACCATCGCCTGAGTCCGGCGGCCGGCGGCAATGCGATTGGGAAATCGCACGACAAGTGGCGTGCGAACGGCCTCTTCGTAGCTGCAATGTTTTTCGAACCGTCCATGCTGGCCCAGCATATAGCCATGATCGCCAAGATACACGACGATCGTGTCGTTGGACTGGCCCGATCGATCGAGCGCGTCGAGCACTTGCCCCACATTCTTGTCCATGAACTCGACCGACGTGTAATACGCTGCCGCGATCCCTTGCTTCTCCGGATCGGTCAGGTCGCGAAACACCTCTGGTATCTGATCATCGTCTTCCGCTCCGACGACGGGTACTGGAAAGGTGTTGGGGTGATACTTGCCCCGATATTCCACGGGAAAGCGGAAGGGCGAGTGCGGCTCGTAGAAGCTGACTATCAGGAAAAAAGGTTTCTCGCGAGGCGCCTGCAAGTATTCTGCCGCTTGCTCGGCAAAGTAGGTGCCATCCATCCGTCGATCGCTCAGGCCCATCGGCCGGCATGCACTATTGAGCCACTCGCGCGCCGGGTCTTTGAACGGACGCCAAGGAGGCTGCACTTCCAGGCCCTTGTTCAACGACTCATTCAACTTCTCGGGCCCTTGCGCCTGCAACCATTTCTGATATTCGGGCATGTCGACGCGCATATCAAACCCATGTCTCAGATCGCTGTTGAAGTGCATCTTGCCGATTGCCGCCGTATCGAATCCAGCCAGCCGCAACGTTTCAGCCATGGTCACTTCACTCTCGGGCAGGGCCGTTTCCAATCGCGTTACGCCGATCGAGCGCGGATAGCGGCCCGTGAGAAACGACTGGCGCGAAGCGGTGCAGACCGGCGAATTGCAATAGGCCCGCTCAAAACGAATGCCCCCGGCAGCCAGGCGATCGATATTCGGCGTTCGCACGGTCGAGTTGCCAAAAGCGCCCGTCACATACGCAGCATGGTCGTCGGCACAAATCACGAGAATATTGGGTCGGCGTGGCTCCTCGCCCCTTCGCCCAGCGGCTAAGGACTCAACTTCCATCAAGAAAAGCGACAGGAGCAAACACGCGACACGGCCCGACCGAGTGCTGAATAGTGGCAGTTGTGAAGACATTTTGCCCTTTGAATCCTGTCGCCGACCCGATCCGATAAACAAGTATTCTAATCGCTACCCAATAGGCCGCTCCAAGCGAATTTCCGCTCAAATTCACGGTTTGCGTGGACTTGGTAAAAACGCTCCTCCTGCAGAATTCGGTCACAAACAGGCGCTCAATTTCGTGGAAATCCAACCTTATCACGAATGAGAGCAGCCGGCCAAAGCCAAGACGTAATCCGGCGCAAGCGGACTTTCCCAACCGCTGGTGGCTTAGCAGGTTGTATCCAGCCATGCGGGCACAAACCGGAAGTGTCCGCGCCTGGCCGTATTTTCACTCGACGCGCGGCCAAGAATTTGCGATCCTTAAAATCGTTTCGTCTTTCGTTTCAACCCCCATACCCTGATCCCCAGTCCCTACGCGAGGCGTCACTGATGAGCGAGATTCGAGTCCTGGTCGGCACACGCAAGGGCGCGTTCGTATTGACCTCGGATGCCAAGCGCCAGCGGTGGAATGTCAGCGGCCCGCACTTTGCCGGCTGGGAGATCTACCACGTCAAGGGCTCACCAGTTGATCCGAACCGGCTTTATGCGTCGCAGACCAGCGGCTGGTTCGGCCAGATGGTCCAGCGTTCCAACGACGGTGGAAAGACGTGGGAGCCGGTCGGCAACAAGTTCGTCTACGAAGGCGTGCCCGGCACTCACCAATGGTACGATGGCACGCCGCACCCCTGGGAGTTCAAGCGGGTCTGGAGCCTCGAACCGTCGCTCACCGATCCCGACACAGTTTATGCCGGGGTTGAAGACGCCGCTTTGTTTCGTACGACCGACGGCGGACAAACTTGGAACGAGCTTCCCGGTTTGCGCGGTCATGGATCGGGCTCGCACTGGACGCCAGGTGCCGGCGGCATGTGCTTGCACACGATCTTACTCGATCCCAAAAATCCAAAGCGCATCTTCATCGCCATTTCGGCGGCGGGCGCATTCCGGACCGACGACGGCGGAACGACCTGGAAACCCATCAACCAGGGTCTGAGGTCCGAATATATTCCCGACCCGACCGCTGAAGTCGGCCATTGCGTCCACCGCATTGCCATGCACTCGTCGCGACCAGGCACGCTGTTCATGCAAAAGCATTGGGACGTCATGCGCAGCGACAACGGCGGCGATTCGTGGCAAGAGGTCAGCGGAAACCTGCCGACCGACTTTGGGTTCGCGATCGACGTTCACGCGCACGAACCGGAGACCATCTACGTCGTCCCGATCAAGAGCGACTCGGAACATTTCCCGCCCGAGGGCAAACTGCGCGTCTACCGCAGCCGCTCGGGCGGAAACGAGTGGGAACCGCTCACAAACGGTCTGCCGCAAAGCGATTGCTACGTCAACGTGCTACGCGGTGCAATGGCCGTCGACTCGCTCGATCCGTGCGGCGTCTACTTCGGCACCACTGGCGGTCAGGTCTATGCCTCGCCTAACGCCGGCGACAATTGGGCTCCTATTGTCCGCGATCTTCCGGCCGTCCTGTCCGTTGAAGTCCAGACCCTGGCGTGATCGGGGAAACCAGAAATATGAGCCCGAAAGCTGCCGTGATCCGTGTC
The DNA here is from genome assembly GCA_043749935.1 of Planctomycetia bacterium. Lineage (GTDB taxonomy): Bacteria > Planctomycetota > Planctomycetia > Pirellulales > PALSA-1355 > PALSA-1355. The sequence continues at coordinate 757 of JAYVCO010000112.1, read as the reverse complement.
GAGCTCCCTTTGCATCTGCGGATGCTGGCGCACGTCAGCGGCGAGGTGCGACTGGACGTAGAAGGTCAGGTCACGCAGCGGTCGGTGCTCGACGCGCTCGAGGTTCGCTTTCCCATGCTGCGCGGCACGATCCGCGACCACGTCACCGCGCGCCGTCGGGCGTTCTTACGATTCTTCGCCTGCGAGCAAGACCTGTCGCACGAACCGCCCGATACCCCCCTGCCCGAAGCCGTAGCTCAAGGCCAAGAGCCCCTGCTCATCATAGGAGCGTTGGCGGGAGGATGAGTGAGTGGAGGTTAGTTATACCAATTCCAAGATTTAACTGCGTGATTGCATGCTGGGGGCGTGACAGACGGTATGGATGACGGCGGGGTCGAGGCTGCCAGATCGCCAGGCGGTTTCTGCGGCTTTGAACAGTTCGTCCACGGAGGCGTATACCCGCAAGCGAAGAAATACGGTTCTGCGCCCCAACTCTTTCGGGGGGGGTGCGGTGCACTCCACCTCCCTCTGCCTTGAGCAACCAGCCAACCCCATGCAGGCGGGCGCCGTTCACTGCCAACCTCAGCGACAAGCTACTCGTTCTCAGCGACAAGCCACTCGTTCTTGCCCAATGCCCGCACGCCTTCCACCCGATTTCGCTCGCACCCGGCGAGGATCTATTCGCCGCAGAAGCCGCTGCCAGCCTGCGCGATGAATCGCACCTGTGGCCAGCGCGACGCCGAGCGGATCTGGCACAAGACCCGCCCGACGCCGTTGT
>JAYVCO010000111.1:0-3490 GCA_043749935.1 Planctomycetia bacterium | reverse complement strand
GCGACAGCGGCGATCGCGTGACGCAAGTGGTGTCGCCGCTATGCGGCTTTTGGATCGACGCGAATCGAATCCGGGGGTTGCGCTGCGCTCCACCCCCGGCTATTCAAATACCGCCGCTAACGCGGCTAGCTTCGGATGTGACGGCTTGCGAAGTTGTTTCATCACGCAGCTACTGCGGAGGTATCCCTCCTCATTGTCTATTTCGGCGCGGCAACGACTTCAAACGCCGAGCCTTTCACCTTCCGCAGTTCGTCGTGCAGCGGGGCGATTCGTTCGTCGGGGGCGGTCGAGATGGCCCAGTCCAACCCGTTGTCGGCTACGAACATGCCGTACTTTTTCAAGGCCTTGAGGATCGCCTGCACCGGGGCCGAAAAGCCGGAGATGTCGTAGTCGGCCTTGAGCCGCAGCCGTTCGCCCATCCGCGGCAGGTTCTTGTCGGTTAGGCGGCTGGCGTAGTGCGTGGCGGGGTAGACGTATTCTTTGCGCGATTTTTTCACCGTAACCCGCAGGGCGTGATTGATTTCGCCCCGCTTCAATTCGTCGTAGCGAACGATCGCGGGAAAAATCGGCAGTCCGGCGGCGTCGGTGCTGGTCCAACCGGCGGGACGCAGCTTGTTCGACGCGAGATCAAAAATCGAAGCCTGCGCGGCCTGCCAACCGGCATCGGTCTTTTTCATCTGATAGAACTCGTACAGCCGATGATTGGTCGGATCGACGACGATCGCGTGCCGGTCGCCGTCCTGGTTCAGCTTGTCGCGCTGCACGTCGGTGAGCGAAATGCTCTTGGTGGCGGCATTGCGACGGAAGTCCGCAGGCCAACCCTCGATCGGGCAATTGTCCGGCACGGGATACGGCCCCTTGTCCGATTCGTCGGGATAGGCCGTCAGCTTCACCTCGACCTTTTTTTGGTCCGGGGGGATGAGGATATAGCCCATGTCGGTGTTCCCCCGCAGGGGTTTTTCGGAACCGATCGAAGCGACGATGGCCGCCGAGTCGGGATGGAGCGGCCACTTGGAAATGTCCGCATTCCAGGGATTGTCCGCCGGGAAGATTTGCAGCTTCGAGACAATCGCGTCCGCCTCGACCGTGTCGAACATCGTCGGGACCGCAATCGCCGGCGGTTTTTCGGGCGCGGGCTTGGCGGCCCAAGCATTGCTAGATCGCTCATAAAAGAGGCTCAATGACGCAGCCACTGCGAGCGTCGCGAGGATGACTTTGGCGGCGAAAAAGCGAATTGATTTCGGCATGAAGGATTTTCAATTTCGCTGCTGTGTTTTGTGGTTTGAAGGATGTTCCGTCGCTGGAACTCTACAGCCCGAATCGTAGTCGGTTCCAAAGCCATTTGCAAGTTTTTCCAAATCGTGGTAGTGCGTCAATCTGAAATCAGGGAATAAAGTTGAGCCAATACCAGACAGCACCCGCGGCCAATCCTGCCACGAGTCCAGCGAATCCACCCCATAGGGGTCGCTTGAACGTAACGCCAATTCCTGCGCCGACATAAGTCCCGAACATGAAGAACAGCGGGAAACTAGGGAGGGATGTCGCGAGAAGGAGATGCTTCATCCCCGCCACACCGACGGCAATCAAGGCGGTTAAAATGAGAAGGTCGCGGATCGTGAACTGAAATGGGCGAGGCGGATTGCGCGGCGCAGGCAGTAACGGCCGTGGACGGTGGAAAATCATGCCCCGATTCTACCACGGGCGCAAAAAGAAAGCCGCCCGAAGGCGGCTCAATTATTCAGACCCTAAGCCAAAATCGTGTACAGGGCGGGCCAGAGCTAATCCGAAGCGGGCGAGCGTTGAATTTTGCCCCACCATGGCTGCCTGAGCTCCGCCCGCGTGCGCTGGGAAAAGCGCGCTCCCGGCCCGTCCCTGATGCTTTCGAGCGGATTATTTACTAACCATCGAGACGCTTTCCTTGGGAGCCCGACTCGCGGGCAACCCCGTTGCAACCAGGCCTGCTACTGGCTAAACTGCTCCCAATCCATGACGGGCGGCCCTTCGGCAAGTGTCTGCCAATCGGCTTTCCATCGAGTTTCAACACACGGGAAAGGCAACCATGCCTGAAGGTACTATCAAGAAGTTGACGGACAAGGGTTTCGGTTTCATCAACACGGGCGCGGCGAAGGACTTGTTCTTCCACTCCTCGAGCGTCCAAGGCGCCAGCTTCGACGAACTCCAGGAAGGCCAACGCGTCACGTTCACCGAAGGCCGCGGACCGAAAGGCCCTTGCGCCGAGAACGTTTCGCCTGCCTAACTCGACCGTCGGATTATGAACAATCCGCTGGCAACAAATTGTCGAAGGCGAGCTATCTAGTGAATTGATCGTAACCCAGCGGGGTTGATCTGTGAGGCTGCGCGCCGGCAATGTGATTGTGTTCCAAAGCTACGTGTGCTTGGTGCTCCTTCCATGTCCACCCAAAAAATCAACGTCGCGATGGTCGGTCTCGGCTTCGGCGCGGAATTCATTCCGATCTATCAAAGCCATCCCAACGCCAACGTCCACGCGATCTGCCAGCGCAATGTCGAGAAGCTGAACAAGATCGGCGACCATTTCCAGATCGAGAAGCGGTACACGAAGTTTGAGGACGTCCTAAAAGATCCGGCGGTCGATTTCGTCCATATCAATTCGCCGATCCCGGACCACGCGCCGATGTCGATCGCGGCCCTCCAGGCGGGCAAGCATGTGATGTGTCCCGTGCCGATGGCGACGACGATCGACGAGTGCCGGCAGATTTGCGACCTCGTGAAAGCGACCGGCCTGAAGTACATGATGGCCGAGACGGTCGTCTACTCGCGCGAGTTTCTGTTCATCAAGGAACTGTACACCAATGGCGAGTTGGGCAAAATTCAATACATGGCCGCGTCGCACCCGCAGGACATGCAGGGCTGGCCCGAGTATTGGGAACGGATGATCCCGATGCACTACGCCACGCACGTCGTCAGCCCGGTGCTGGGACTCGTCAACGGCCGGGCGGAGTACATAAGCTGCTTCGGCTCGGGCACGATCAGCGAGTCGCTCGCCAAGAAGTCGGGCAACAAGTACGCCGTCGAAAGCTGCCACATCAAGATCAAGGACTCGGACATCGCGGCCCATATCTGGCGGTTCTTGTTCGACACGGCGCGGCAGTATCGCGAAAGCTTTGACGTGTACGGCACGAAAAAGAGCTTTGAGTGGACGCTCGTAGAAGGCGAGGAGCACATTCTACACACGGCCAAGAAGCCGGAGCGCGAGATTCCGTCGAAGGTCACCGTGCCCGACTATGCGCATCTCCTGCCCGAGCCGATCCGCAAATTTACGCGGTCGATTCAGGATGCGGGGCATCTGTCGTTCGTGCAAGGCGGCGGCCACGGCGGCTCGCACCCGCACCTGGTGAATGATATGGTCTCCGCCCTGGTGCAAAACCGCGACCCCTGGCCCAACGCCGTGACCAGCGCGAACTGGACCTGCGTCGGCATCTGCGCCCATCAATCGACGGAAAAAGGGGGC
>JAYVCO010000110.1:0-8809 GCA_043749935.1 Planctomycetia bacterium | reverse complement strand
TGCTCGGCGACGATCGAGCCGTATTGCACCGGCATCGACCAGCCGGCAAAATCGACCATCCGCCCGCCGTGCGCGGCATGCCATGCATAAAGCGGCGTTTGTGCGAGCGTAGTGGTCATCCGAGACTTCTCGAAGAAGCTGAAAAACGGGTCCCCCGCCCCTTAAGGATCGTGAAGATCCAATCGGCGTTCGAGAGAACGTAAGTTGCCAAGGAAGCGAATCAAAACGAAGCGGCAAGGGTATTGTAGCGAGGACCCGCCGGGTTGCTAGGGTCGTGAAATGGCGGCATTTAGCGGCCGGCTATTTCCGCCGCCGCGTTTTCCCGTTCGCGCCGCCGCCTTTGGATTTTGCCCGCTTTTCGTTCCGCTCTTTTTTCGTGCCGATGCGCTTCGGCTTGGGCGTGGCGGCTTTTCCACGTGCGACGATGCGGAAGTCCAGCTCGCGGCGATCGACGTCGACTCTGGCCACGGCGACCGTCACGTTGTCGCCCAGCCGATAGCGGTTGCCGGATCGGTTGCCGGAAAGCGTGTGGCTGGCGCGGTCATAGCGATAGAAATCGTCCTGTAGGGAACTGACGTGTACCAGTCCTTCGGCGGGAAGTTCGACCCCTTGCACGAACAGGCCGAATTCCTCGACGCCGGTGACCACGGCTTCCAGCGTGGTGCCGATTCGCGTCGCCAAGTATTCGAGCAGTTTGACTTTCGTCAGCTCGCGCTCTGCCGCTTCGCTGCGCCGTTCGCGGTCGGAGCAGTGCTCGCCCAACACGGCCAACTCGCCAAAATCGTTACGCGGCTTCTTGCCGGTCATCAGTTGGTCGAGCAAGCGGTGAATGGTCAAATCAGGATAGCGGCGGATGGGGGACGTAAAGTGACAATAGCACTCGCTGGCCAGCGCGTAGTGGCCTTCCTTCTCGGGACTGTAAACGGCTCGTTGCAGGCTGCGCAAGAGTGAATAGTTGACGGCCCGCTCTTCCGGACGCTTCGACACTTCGGCCAGCAGCCTTTGCAGTTCGAAGCGGCTCTCCAAGCTCTCGACCTGAATGCCGAGACCGACGACGAATTCGGTCAACGCCTTGAGCTTGCGCGGGTCGGGCGCTTGATGAACTCGGCGTAGAAAATACAGATCGTTCTTGTCGAGTAATTCGGCCACGGCTTCGTTCGCGGCGAGCATGAAGTCCTCGACGATCCGATGGCTCTCGGTATTTTCTACCAGGTGCGCGCCCGCCACGCGACCGTCGCCGTCCAAATCGACTTTCACCTCGGGCATGGTCAGTTCCAACCCTCCGCGGCAAAATCGGCGGTCGCGCAAGATCTTGGCGAGCTCCCGCATCCGGCCGAGCAATGCATGCACCTCGGGCTCGAGTTTTCCGCGCCACGACTCGGGGTTGGCCAGGTACGAGTCGACTTCTTCGTAAGTGAAGCGACGATTGCTGCGAATCGCTCCGGACATCGGATCGGTGCCCAGCGGAATTCCGTCGGGCGTGAACTCGATGAACGCGGTTTTCGTGTAGCGCACGCGATCGGGTTGCAGGCTCGCCAATCCGTTCGAGATAATTTCCGGCAGCATCGGAATCACGCGATCGGGCAGATAGGTGCTCGTGCCGCGCGAGTAGGCCTCGCGATCGAGCGCGGTGCGCGGCTGCACGAAATGCGAGACGTCCGCGATGTGTACGCCCAGCCGCCAATGCCCCTTGCCCGTCTTTTCCAAAGAAATCGCATCGTCGAAATCGCGCGCGTCGACCGGATCGATCGTGATCGTCACCAGGCTGGTCAAATCGGTGCGCCCTTCTGGAATGCTCTCATCGAACGCCGCGGCTTGGGAGCGTGATTCCTCGATGGCGTCCTCGGCAAAGGCCTCGGGCAAGTTGAACTCGCGAATGATCGAGAGCGTGTCGACGCCCGGCGTGCCGCGAGCGCCGAGCACTTCGACAATCACCCCTTCGCCTTCCTGCGTGTTGGAAGGAAAGCGAACCATTTCGATGACGATTTTATCGTCGGGCTGAGCGTTCTTGGCGCCGGGATCGCCAAGCAGGATCGGCTGCGTGAACGGCTTGCCGTCGATTCTTACGTACGCGCTCCCTTCCTGCTCGAAGTACGTGCCGACGAACTGGCTCGTCTGCCGTTCGATGACCTCGGTGATTTCCCCCTCGGGATTGGGGCGTCGCGACTCGGTTTTGGTCTTCAGCCGCACGAGCACGGTGTCTCCGGTGGCCGCGTCTGAAGCATATTTGGCGGCGATGAAGATATCTTGAGCGCGGTCGTGGCCCGGGGCGCTGCCGGCCGGTCGCACGAACCCAAAACCGGCCTCGGCGCGGCGAAACACGCCGGTCACTCTATATCCGCCGCCACCACCAGCGCCGCGCGCCGCTGGCAACCCAACTAAGTGGTTGGCGCCATAGGAAAGCTGACCCAGCTTGACGAGTTTCTTGATCGCACGCTTGAGTTCACTTTTCTCTTCGTCGGTGTCGAGGCTCAGTTGCTTGGCGAGCACGCGCGGCTTGACGGCTTTGTAGCCCGGCTGCTTGATGTGATGCAGCAATCGTTTTTCCAGCTCTTCATTGCGCATGGCTCGAACCCTCTGGTCTGCTGGCCGCTGAAATGTCGGCCAGTCTTATTGGCGATATCAACAGTTAGCGCGCCTGGCCCGATCGTGGCGGCTGGTCGGGCTCTCCCTTGAAGAGCTTGCGGCCCAAGCCGTGATGGAAACTGGTCCATCCGCTTTCCACATTCGGATCGTCGCGAATCAACTGGTCGAACGAATGAATCTTGGCGTCGAGGTTGTCCAAGTGGTGCAACGCCACGGCTTCAAGCGTCATTGGCAATTTGGGGCTGCCATACTCGTACTGGCCGTGATGGCTGACGATCATGTGCTTCAATCGCAACACGAGCTCGTCGGGCAACGCTTCGCCTGAGAGTCGCTCGGTCTCTCGCAGCTTTTTCTCGAGAATGCCAACCGCCATCACCACGTGGCCGATAAGTTGACCTTCATCGGTGTAAGTGAAATCGCGTTCGTAGGCGAGCTCATCGACTTTGCCCACATCGTGCAGAAACGCACCCATCAGAAGCAGGTCGGCATTGATCGACGGATAGAGCGGGGCGATGCGCGTGATCAGTTCCATCAAGTTGACGACGTGTTCCATCAAGCCGCCGAGATAGGCGTGATGGTTTTTCACTCCGGCGGGCGCCCGCGAGAGCTTACGCATAAACTCTTCGTCAACCAAAAAGCAATCGGCCAGGTTGAGCAGGTGGGGATCGCGCATCTTGCGCAGGATCTGGCTCAGGCGGACCGTGAGCTGATCGATTTCCTTCGAGCCCAGAATCAGAAAGTCGTCGGGATTGACGTCGGTCTTGAGGGCTTTGCGAATGCCGGTGGCGATCAACTGGATCGAGCCCTGGAAAAGTTGCGTCGACCCTTCGATGCGCACGTAGTCGCCGTTTTCGAAATTGCGATAATCCTGCTCGCTGGCATTCCACATTCGCGCGCTGATCGAGCCGCTGCGGTCGGACAATTCCATCTGCAAGTAGAGATTGCCGTTGCGATTGGGCCGCAACTGCTTATCGGAGGCAAGGAAAATCTGGTCGACGGCCTCCTGGTGGGCCAACTGGCTAACAAACCGCCGCGACATGGGGAACTTTCTAAGACACCGCTCTGATGGCGACGTCGTAACAGGGCATTCTGCCGGAAGCACTGAATTCTAGGGGTGTGGCGGAAAGCTCACAAGGGCCGGGCAAAAGGTAGGGAGGGTGGTCCGGTAATCGAAGAACGGGGCTTCGCCGTTTCCTCAGAGCTGAAGTGGTGGTAGCCCACCCTCCCCGCCGTATAATCCTGAAATGAGCGAAGGCCCCAAACCACGACGGCGAAGGAATCTGAGGCAGGTTATCTATGAATGGGGCGCGATTGGCTTCCTTGCCTCGTCCCTCGCCTGTCTTGTCTATTGGGTCATCTTATCGACCAGCTCTTTGGGACAGATAGAGGCACTCTGGATACCCGGTGGCGTCGTCTTGTCAGTCAACCACAGTTCAGTTTTCCTAAGCTCCGGCTTCGACAAAGAGACTCGGTCGCCGGACGTCTTTACAAAAAACTCGTGGCACGGTTGGGAGACAATCAGCGATTACAAATTGGACTTGCCAGGTCTTCGCTTTCGGCTGTTGCGATTTTGGCTTTATGTTCGCAGCCCGCAACGGGTTGCCTGTGCCACGGGAGCACTGCAAGTATCGCTTCTGTTTCCCTGCATAATCTCTGCAATCTTGGCCTTCGCGTGTATCCATCGCTACCGAGCCTGCGTTCGCCGGATTGTTTCGGAAAATCCGATTTCAGACTGATGCACCCATATCCGCCCACTCGTGCCTCTTGGTGGATTTCCACGCCATCGCGTACAATAACCGCCTTTCGCCCCGCGCAAAACGCGCTGATTCTTGAGGAACTGGAATGGCCAAGGCTCCGCAGACTGCGATTACTCCAACCCGCGCTGACGATTATCCCGAATGGTATCAGCAGGTCGTGCGGGCGGCTGACCTGGCCGAACCCTCGGCGGTCCGTGGCTGCATGGTCATCAAGCCTTGGGGCTATGCGCTGTGGGAAAACATGCAGCGCGTGCTCGACCAGATGTTCAAAGATACGGGCCACGTGAACGCTTATTTTCCGCTGTTCATCCCGTTGAGCTACTTGGAGAAAGAGGCCGAACACGTCGAAGGTTTCGCCAAGGAATGCGCCGTGGTCACGCACCATCGCCTGGAAGCCGGGCCCGATGGCCGGCTGGTGCCGACCGGCAAACTGGACGAGCCGCTCGTCGTGCGGCCGACCAGCGAGACGATCATCGGCGCCACGTACGCCAAATGGGTCCAGTCGTATCGCGATTTGCCGATCCTCATTAACCAGTGGGCCAACGTGGTGCGGTGGGAATTGCGCACGCGGTTGTTTTTGCGGACCACTGAGTTCTTGTGGCAGGAGGGGCACACGGCCCACGCCACGCGCGCGGAAGCCGAGGAAGAAACTCTCAAAATGCTCAACGTCTACGCCACGTTCGCGCAGGACACGATGGCGATGCCCGTGATTCGCGGCGAAAAAACCGCCGGCGAGCGGTTTCCCGGCGCTGTGAACACCTATAGCATCGAGGCCATGATGCAGGACCGCAAGGCGTTGCAAGCCGGCACGTCGCACTTTCTTGGCCAGAACTTTTCGAAGGCCCAGGAAATCAAGTTTCATTCGGCCGAGGGGCGCGAGGAGTTTGCCTGGACGACGTCGTGGGGTGTGTCGACCCGTCTGGTGGGTGCGCTGGTCATGACGCATAGCGACGACGACGGCCTCGTGCTGCCGCCCCGGTTGGCCCCGCAGCATGTGGTCATCTTGCCGATTACGCGCAACGACGAGGAGCGCGGGCCAGTGTTGGAGTATTGCAACCTGCTGAAACGCGAGCTGGCCGCCGCGCGCTATGACGACGCGCCGGTACGCGTGACGATCGACGATCGCGACGTGCCGCGAGCCGACAAGAAATGGCAACACGTCAAGCGCGGCGTGCCGTTCATCATTGAGATTGGCCCGCGAGATATCGCCGGCGACACGCTGATGCCCAAGCGGCGCGATCAATCCGCGGGCGAAAAGAAACCGGCCATCGCGCGGAACGAGTTCGTGGCTCGGGTCGGTGCCGAATTGGCTGAGATGCAAAAGAGCCTGTTCGACCGTGCTTTGGCCCATCGCGCGGCCAATACGCGCACGATCACAAAGCTGGAAGATTTCGAAGCCTTCTTCACGCCCAAGAACGCCGAGAACCCGGAAATACACAGCGGCTTTGCGATCTGCCACTTCGTGGAGAGTCCTCAAACGCAAGAGATCCTGGGCAAGTATAAAGTGACGATCCGTTGCGTGCCCGTGGCAGACGAACCAGGATTCGAGGAAGCCGTGCCCGGCAAGTGCATCTTCACCGGCCAGCCGACGACGCAGCGGGCCGTGTTTGCGAAAGCCTATTAAAAAGGCCAATTGACAGATGGGTGAAGTCAGCGAGCCAGCTCCCGTGCTCGCCATTCTGGCGGCGTTCAGCCGGCACGAAGTCGCGCTCGATTGGGCACGGAATCGAGCCACGGCCGCTTGGGGACCGGTAGTTCTCGCCAGCCCTCGGTTCAGCTTTTCGGAAACAGCGTACTACGAGCCGACGATGGGCTCGTCCATTCAAAAGTGCTTTTGGGCCTTCGAGCGGCTGATCGAACCGGCGGCGCTGGTGGAATTCAAGATTGCAACAAACGTCTGGGAAAAAGAGTATGCTGATGGGGCAGGGCATTCGGAGCCTCGCCCCTTGAATCTGGACCCGGGCTATCTTACGCCGGCGAAATTGGTGCTGGCTTCGACGAAGGATCACGCCCATCGGCTGTATATGTCGCGCGGCATTTTTGCTGAGGTGACTTTGTTTTATAAAGACCGCCAGTGGCAGCACCGGGATTGGACGTTTCCCGATTATCGCCGCGCCGACTATCAACAGTTCTTTTCCGAATGCCGCGACTATTTGCGTCGCTGTGAGCGGGAGGCTCGTCGAAGATGATGTGGCTTGTTCTCGGTGCCGCCGTGCCCAGTCTGGTTGTTTCATTCGCCGCCGCAGCGATGTTGCGCCGCCTGGCGCCCCGCTGGGGCCTGGTCGACAAGCCGGGCGAACGGAAAATTCATACTGCGCCGATTCCGTTTGGTGGAGGGCTGGCGATTTGGGCCGGCGTGCTGGTGCCGTTTGCCATTGGTCATGTGGCGCTAGTATTTTGGGCGCAGGCTTATCGTCTCGACCCCGCAAGCGCGCGGCTGGATCTTTCCTACTTAGGACCATGGGTCACGCACCTGGCTGACTTCGTGGAGCCACACTTGCCGGGCCTAGTCGAACAATCGTTCGACCTGTGGTTCGTCTTGGCCTGCGGGACGGTGCTGATGGTATTGGGTCTGGCGGACGACTTGCGAAAACTCGATTGGAGGTTTCGTTTGGCGATCGAGCTGCTGGTCGCCTCGGCCGTGGTCTTTGGTCGAGGGTGGAAGCTGACGCTGTTCCTCGATTGGCCGTTGTTGACGGGCATCCTGAGCGTGTTGTGGATTGTGGGACTGGTCAACTCGTTCAACTTTCTCGACAACATGGATGGTCTCTCGGGTGGTGTAGCCGCGATCGCCGCCACGATGTTGGCGGTTGTGCTGTTGCTCGTGCCCGAGCCGACGTCGAACTATCCTCAACTGTTCGTGGCCGGATTCCTGTTCGTGCTGGTCGGTTCGCTTATCGGTTTTCTGTTTCATAATCGACCCCCGGCGCGAATTTTCATGGGGGACGCGGGAAGCTATTTCGTGGGATTTTGTTTGGCGGTGACGACCATTTTGGCCACATTCTCGGGCAACGGCTTGCCGAGACATGCCATTCTGGCGCCGCTGTGTGTTCTGGCCGTGCCGCTATACGACATGATCAGCGTAATTTGCATCCGGCTGCGTGCTGGCCGCAGCCCGTTCGAGGGCGATACGAACCATTTTTCGCATCGCCTGGTGGCCCTTGGATTGACGAAGAGTCAGGCTGTGTTGACGATCTATTTGACCACCGCGGCCTGCGGACTTGGCGCCCTGTTGTTGCACCAGGTCGACGTGGTCGGTGCAATCATCGTGGTGCTTTTGATTGTCTGCTTGTTGAGCGTCATTGCGATTCTGGAGATGACGGCCCGGGGTAAGACGCGTCCCTAACGGCAATCGAGTCGCGTTGACGGTATCACCAGATCGCCTCTACAATCCGGGTAGGCACCAGCCTCTCCCACGCTCGGTGCCGTCGAGTGCGTCGAGCGTCAAGTCTCGAGTCCGCTAAATCATGTCGCGACGCAAAACGCCCGCCAACAAACGAACTTTGCCCGCCATTGTCAAAGGAGCGGAACTAGCGCGGCCTTGCTTGCTGCTCATACTAGTGGCACTCTGCACGGCCCGCCCACTGTTGCCCAGCGAGGGGGTCTCGTGGATCGGCGATGGTCAGTCATTCAATATGATGTGGTTGCTGTTGGCGATCGGCTATCTATTGCTGGCCCTAGTGCAGGGCGGGTTATCGCGCCGGTTGGATTTCGTCGACGGGGCCGTGGGGACGCTCGTTGGGCTTTGCGTACTGAGTGCATTCATCGGCGGAGAAGTTGGCAGCCCGCGTTTTGCGATGAACATGCTCTGGGAATGGGTCGGCCTGGGCCTGGTTTTTTTTCTGGTTCGGCAGTTGGTACGCACGCCCCGCGAAGCGCGCGCCTTGATGGCCGTGATGATCGCTCTGGCCTTCGTGCTCTCGGCAGATGGGTTCTATCAAGTATTCGTCGGATTGCCGGCCGATCGGGCCGCGTATGCGGAAAACCCCGACGCGCTGTTGCGCAATGTGGGCCAATGGTATCCGCAAGGATCGCCCGAACGCGTCGCGTTCGAGAATCGATTGCAGAGCACCGAACCGCTCGCCACGTTCGCGCTGACCAATTCGCTGGCCGGATTTCTGACACCCTGGCTGCTGGCGCTGTTGGGAATCTTGTGGAGCCTGGTCGAGAATCGAAGCAGCGCGGGCCTGGCAGCCGTCGAAGCAAGCGATCGCCGCTCGGGTTTGCTCGGATTGTCGCGCGCGTTAGCGCTCGGTTTGTGCGCACTGGCGATCGCTGCTTGTCTAATCCTCACCAAGAGCCGCAGTGCCTACGTTGCACTATTGCTTGGTATGGCGCTATTGCCGTTTTGCAGCACGACATTTTTGCGGATGTTCCATTGGAAGGTGGCGCTGGGCAGCGCCGCGGCATTTGCGCTATTGGTCGGCGGAGCGCTGGTGGTCAAAGGGCTGGATACGGAAGTGCTC
>JAYVCO010000109.1:0-2946 GCA_043749935.1 Planctomycetia bacterium | reverse complement strand
CTGCGAAACTTCACGCTTCGTAAATGGTTAGATCTTTCAGCACATCGTCCAATCGCCCATGTCTCGGGGTGAGCCGTTTGCACAAGGAGAGTAGTCGTGACCAAATCCATCGCGTTGTTTTCTCCGTTCGCAGCGCTCTTATTGGTGTCCCTCGCGGTTGCCGACGATCAGCCCGCAGCCGGCGGTGCGGATGCTAGCGCCACGTTTGCTCAACTCGATGCCAACAAGGACGGTCAGCTCACGGCCGACGAGATTTCAGAAGACAAGAAGCGGCTGTTCGAACGACTGGTGAGAACCTCCGATAAAAACAGCGATGGTAAGTTGAGCCTCGAAGAGTTTACGGCTGGCTTGCAGCCGAAACCCGGGCGAACGGAAGCAGCCCCACTGGACGGTGCGGATGGCGGCCGCCGGCCTGAGAAACTGTTTGCACGGCTCGATGCCAACGGCGATGGCAAGGTCACGGCCGACGAAGTGCCCGAACCGCTGCGAGAGATGTTCAAGCGCGTGCTGGCTCGCGGCGACAAGAATGGCGATGGCACCCTGACCAAGGATGAGTTCCTGCAGGCAGGTCCTCCCGATGGCGCCCCGGCTGGCAAGCCGGCGAGACCTGACTTGGCGGCGAACAAGAAGGGTCCCGAGGGAAGGCCAAACCCGATGCAGCTCTTCCGTCGCATGGACAAGAATGGCGACGGCAAACTGACGCCCGATGAAGTGCCCGAGGAGCGACGGCAAATGATCCGGCGCCTGATGCAACGCGCGGACAAAGATGGCGACAAGTCGCTGACACTCGAAGAATTCTCCGCCGGTCTTGCCGATGCTCGACCCGGCAACGGCAATCCTCCCGGAAAAGCTGCCAAGCAGTTGCCAGCCGGCGGGGCTCCCGGTTTTCCTCCGGCGGGTCTATTCCGGGCACTCGACACGGACCACGATGGCGAGTTGAGCAGTGCCGAGATTTCAGCCGCGGCAGAAGTCATCCGCAAACTGGACAAGAACGCGGACGGCAAGGTCACGGTCGAAGAGCTCATGGCACTAAAACCTTAGGGCCGGACGTTTCTTGCCGCCGCGCTCGCGCCATTCCGAACAAGCGTTACAGCCGCACCCCGGAATCGTCGCCAGCTTTCCGTTTAGGCCTTAGTGCCTTCGTCACTCAGCTGCCACTTTCTGGCCAGTCTGCCGCGCATGCTAGAGTTATTTAGCCGTGCTGAGGCCCAACCGTGCAGCGGCTGCTTTCCCCACTGTCACGCATTTGAGTGCGCGCCGCAGACGATCGGACGTTTAGACTCCGGCTCGTTGATGGAACGAAATAACCACGAGGTCTCCTGTGAGCACTGCTCAAATTACCGGACATCACACTCGACTGCCCGAGGAACTTGAGGGCCTGCTGGTCTGTCCACGGTGCAAATGCCGGCTCGAGGTGCAGCGCTCCGAAGCGGCCTGCACGCATCCCGGTTGTGGCGTGAAGTACCCGATTCGTCAACAGGTGCCCGTGCTATTCAACGAGGCTAATAGCGTGTTCTCGATCGCGGGCGTGTTGCGCGGCGAGGACAGGCCGTTCAAATCGCCACCCAGCGCGTTGCGACGAACGCTTTCGTATTGGGCTCCGACACTCGGCAAGAACGTCAGCGGTGCTCAAAACTACGAAACGTTTGCCAGGCAAGTTTCAGAGATATCCGAAGCCCCGCGAATTCTGGTGATCGGATCGCGCGTTCTGGGCAGCGGGATGGAGACGCTGCGCAACCATCCGAATTTGCAACTAATCGAAAGCGACGTCGAACTTGGCCCCAGACCCGCGGTACTGTTCGATGCCCACGACATTCCGTTCGAAGATGGCACGTTCGACGGCGTCATCGCTCAGGCCGTGCTCGAGCACGTGGCGGATCCTTATCGGGTCGTCAGCGAGCTTCACCGCGTACTGAAGCCTGGCGGCACCGTTTATGCCGAGACCCCCTTCATGCAGCAAGTCCATGAAGGCGCTTATGATTTCACGAGATTTACGTATCTCGGACACCGACGCTTGTTTCGCGATTTCGACGAGATCGAAAGCGGCGTGGCTTGCGGACCGGGAATGGCATTGGCCTGGTCGTGGCAGTGGTTCTTGCTGAGCTTTTGCCGGCGCCAGCGAACTCGCACGCTCGCCAAAGCTGCCGCCAGATTGACTTCATTTCATCTGAAATACTTCGATCGCTATCTTGCGAAACAGCCGGGCGGATACGACGCCGCCTCGGGCTGTTATTTTCTCGGCCGGCGCGAGAACTGTCGGCTCTCAGACCGCCAACTGATTCCGCTCTATCGCGGCGCGATCGGTTAGTTCGGCGTTGACGACAATTTGCGGAAAACTCGGCCCGCGCCGCCGATTTGGCTGCTGCCAACGCGCGTGTCACACAGGCGTTTTTTTCGACGGGAAGGCGAGAAGACCATCGCCATGAACAGCTCTGAAGACTTTCGATATGACAGATAAGCACTTAGGTCTTGCCAGGCCAGAAGCGCCGCGTTGCCAGGGCCGGCTAGTTGATTGTGGGCTTTTTGCAACTTTTTTTGCGAGAGGTGCGCGAACCCGAACTGTGCCGGGTCGTGTCACGTATAAAAAGGCGTTGAGTTTGCCTTTTGTCCGGCTGCCCTTGGCGAAGTTTTACGGATTTCGCCCGTTTGCAATAAACGAAGCCGCCGTTGCGAGTAGAATATAGCAGAAGAAGCAGGACCGACCTCGCCAGGCGGGGGAGCGAAAACCATGAACCACGATTTCTCGTATCATTCGTCGGCCTCTCGCAACGTGGACGCCACGATCGTCGTGGCCGAAACGCAGTCCTTTGTCGCGTTCGACCAATGGATGGACGCCCAATTGGACCAGCTCGTGGCGCAATGGATTCACACCGCAGCCCCCAACGCCAGTCGGCCAGATCGCATTGGGCTGCGTTTCGGACGTGCCGTCAACTAAGTTTTCGGCAG
>JAYVCO010000108.1:0-8149 GCA_043749935.1 Planctomycetia bacterium | reverse complement strand
ACGAACCCGGCCGATACCGTTGCCCAAGATGTCGTAGTGGCCGATCAGGCCCCGCCTGGGCTCGTGTTCGTCAACAGCAATCCGGCTTCCGAGCCGGGCTCGGCAGGCCAACAATGGCGCTTGGGCGATGTCGCCGCGAGAGGCACTAGCGCGATCGAGGCGAACTATCGCGTGGCGGAGGCCGGCGACTTCAGCTATTGCGCCACGGTCAATTCGGCGAGCGGAACCTCGGCGCGCGATTGCATTGCCACGCGCTCCGGCGCAGCGGCCGTCGCGCAACTGGAGATTGCCGTCATGGGTCCGCCGTCGGCCGTGGTTGGCAGCGACGCGCAATTCGACATTCAAGTCACCAACCGCAGCGCCACGCCGGCGACCGGGCTGGTGGTCACTGATCGGTATGAGCGCGGATTGCAACACGCCATGTATGCCAGCCCGATCGAGAAAGATTTGGGTGATTTACCGCCCGGGACGACCACTCGCCTGGCAGTCACATTGCGCATCACGGAGCCGGGCGAGTTGTGCCAGGAGATTGTCGTCCGAGGCAATGGTGGCGTCGAAGCATCAAAGCGAACCTGCATTACCGCTACGGCTGCGTCAGAACCTCCTTCGACAGAACCCGAGTCCTCTGGCGGCATACAGCCACCCAGTGGGACTCAACCGAACCCAGCGCAGCAGCCCGACACAGAACCTCATACCGGACGCTCAGTCAAACTCTCGGTGCAAATCAACGGACAATCGCGCCGTGCGTTGGGCGAAACGGTTCGCTTCACGATCGATGTGACTAATCCCGGCCCAGAATCGATCGAGGAGATTGTCATTGCCAACCATTTCGAAACGAGTCTCCAGCCAGAGCAGGCAACGGAAGGTAGTTCCTGGATCGCCAGTGCGCTGGGATGGAAGATCGACTCGCTAGCGGTTGGCAAGACTATTCGCCGGGAAATCGTCTTCAAGTCATTGCGCGAGGCACCACAGGCCTGCAACCGTGTAACGGTCACAGGACGCGGCATCGACGCGGTGACGGAGGAGGCCTGTGCCGAAATCGTCGGCGAACAATCCGAAACCCCGGGGGCGGAACCTGCTGGACAAGCTGCTCCGATTTCTGTTTCCGTGGCGGAAACGGCCGACCCAGTGAAGGTTGGCGGCGAAACCACCTATCAAGTGCTGGTCGAAAACAAATCCGAGCAATCACAATTCGACATGGCACTCAGTGCCACGTTCGGAGACGAGCTCAAACTGGAAGGGCTTTCCTCGCCGGTCGAGGGTCGAGTCCGGCCGACCGGGGTGCAGTTTCCAGCGCTGCGAGAGCTTCGTGCGGGTGAAACCGCGACCTTCGAATTCCGCATGAAAGCCGTCCGCGCCGCCACCGCTCGCTTCAAAGTCGACGTAACAAGCCGTGGCCAAAAGAGCGTCAGCGCCGAGCAAACCACGGAAATCCTGCCCTAGCCCCAGGGTTTCGGGTGCCGGGAAGAATATCGCAAAATTCTCCTCGCGCTAGACGCGGGCCGGTCAGCGCCTAGCTACAATTGTGAACATTGAGCGGGTCCGGATCAGTTCTGGATTCAGCCAAATGGGAAATGCTGGAATAAGCTAACTGCCGCTGTCTTAGCGGCGAATCATGGCCCCGGCCCAACGCTAATGCCACTGGAACGCTAGCCCCCCGCCTGCCCGCACTGTTGCCGACCGAACAGGCTCTGTTGCTGGGCGAATTGGCTCGACTCTCGACGGGGCTCTTCTCGCTTCCTTCTTCTTGAACTGTAATTCGATACGCCCCGCTACGCGAAAACTTTTTGCGTGGCCAGAGTGGAATCCTGGAAAACCTGAGGTGTTTTCTTGAAAACGATGGAAATGGGCAAACGTAAACAGTGCATCTCGACGGTATCGAAGTGCCAATCGCTACTGTATGCCGCGATCCTTTGTCTGGGCACGGCCAGCGCCTGGGCGCAACCGCCGTCGACTTTATTCTCGCAGGCACCGGAAAACTATACTACCGCCAGCCACATCGTCAGCACGACTGTGTTTACCTGGTTCGACGCCAACGCCGGTCAGCTCTCGGGACCCTGGCAACCGCTGGAGGGGCGCGCGGCCTGGACAGGAACCCCGGTCTTTTGGCAGGACCAGGTCAAGCAGATGATGTCGGCCAATATCGACGTCATGTACGTGCATCTGATTCCTGAGTTCGATCAGGAGCGGACGAACCTGTTTCAGGCCCTCAATCAATTGCGAGCGCAAGGCTATGACGTGCCCAAGGTCGCGCCGTTTCTCGATCCCCTGATTACCTGGGACGGTCAACCCAACGTCAATTTGGCGACAACCGCGGGCAAAGACGCGTTCGTGGGCCAATACACACGATTCTTCAACGAGTATTACAGCGTCAATCAAGATTCGGCTGCCGACAGCTACCTGGCACAAATGAACGGCCGCGTGCAGCTCGATACCTGGCATGTGAAGTTCAATACCGACAACTTCACTTCGCTCACCCGCGCCGACGTCGAAACCCGCCTCTCCTCGGCCCTCGCGCCCGCGCACCCCGTGTTCAACCACGGCATTCACATGATCACTACGGCGCTCAACCCGCCGACGTTGACCTTTGCCGATGAACAGATCCCGCAATTCGAAATCACGGCCTACAACTCGACCGTGAATTACAACAATTACACGGCCACGCAGTTGAAGGCCGGCTACTGGGATCAAAACGTCCGCAACCCAGGCTCGCAATTGCCGCGTGACGGCGGCACGCACTACACCGCGGCTTGGAACCAGGTGCTCAATAATTCTGCCGTACACCATGTGAATATCGAAAGTTGGAATGAATACGACGAAGGGTCAGGCATCTATCGAGCCAATCCCGGTGCCCCTTTTCTCAAGCCCGGTAGTGGCAACACCGGCACGGACACCTGGTCGACGACCAACGATCCGCTGCAATATATCAAATCCACGGCCGCGGGTGCGCGCGCCTTCAATGACTCGCCCGACCGGGACGCGCAGATTCTGTCGCACAATTTTCCCGCGCAAATGAAGCCGGGCCAGGTGATCGACGCGTCGATCCTGGTGCGCAACATGGGAGATCTCAGCTGGACGGCCGCTCTCGGGTACAAATTCGGCCAGCAAGAGTTTCGTCCCGGAGAGGTCCTGTTCGGGCCCGGTCGGTTCTTGCTCGACGACACGCAAAACGAAATCTCGACCTATGGCGGCATCTTTCGCGGCCGGCCGGTCACCTTCCAGATTCACCTCGTTGCGCCAACCACGCCAGGAACGTATCTGACGCACTGGTCGATGCTTGAAGAGAACGTTAGCTGGTTCGGCCAGGAGTTGGATTGGACGTTTCAAGTCGTGCCCGAGCCAAGCGGTCTGGCTTTGGCTACACTGGGATTCGCCATATTGGCTTGTCGGCTAGCTCTTCTTCGTCGTCGGGCCGTGTATTCCGATCAGTAGGGTGCCGATCGCACTTGGGTGTCGCCGAAAAAACGGCAATTGGTGTATGCCGCGTTATGTCGTTTTGCTCCACGAGTTGCCGCCCGACGAGGGCCGTGCCCCTCACTGGGACTTGATGCTCGAGCAGACCGGCTCGCTGCGAACCTGGGCCCTCGAGAGCGAACCGTCGCCTGCCGGCGAGATCGCGGCCAGGCAGCTTGCCGATCATCGCCCTTTCTATCTGGAGTACGAAGGGCCCGTTTCCGGCAATCGTGGCAGCGTGAGCCGCTGGGACGAGGGCGAATACCGCGTCGAAACTGAGACGTCCAAGGAACTAGTCGTCGCGATGTGCGGTCGTCGGCTACGCGGATTACTGACGCTTCGGCCTCTAGGTAGTGCCGAGAGTCACTCCTGGCGCGTTTCCTTTCGCGCCGTTCCCACAACCGGTTGATCGACTGGCTGTTCCTTGCGAGCCGTGGGCAACGGAGTCGGTCCACCAGGCGTCGGACTGCTGTCAATTTCCGCCGACGAATTCGTTCCCGAGACGAATAGCTCTCCCTGTCGCAATTCAACCACTTGAAGCTGCGGCGACTTGCCATGCGGATCAGCGGGGCTCGATAGCGTGATTAGCGCCACGGGATCTCCGTATGCCTTGCGCCACTCTAAGCGCAATTTCAACTCACGCGCTGCGTGTGAAATCCCATCGAGCACTTGCGCTAGTGGAATTGGCAGCGCGCCGGCCCGCGCGCGGCGAATGCGCAGTGCCAGCACGTGGGGCTCTTGCAGATAGACGTCGACCGTCAGCGAGAGCACGGTCGAACTGTCGCCGTGCTGGTATCGACATGCCAGGGTCGCCTCTTTCTCGCCGATCTCGATGCGCGGATCGTGCAAGTTGCTGGGCAAAATCGCGGGATAGTTTTGTGAAAGTTCCAGCGCCAGCCAGGCATTGATCTGTTCCGCGGTAAATAGGATCTGCCAATGACCCGATCGATGCAAGTCGCTGGCGAGCGCCGTGGCCTGTGCCACGAACTCATCGCGTGGCGTTTCCTGTTCACTTGGGTCGCGGGCGATCTCCTCTTGATAGAAATGCGGTACTTGTCGCGACGCGTGGTAAAGCCAGTACGCCGACAGCCCGATTCCGAGGAACGAGAGAACCGTCAGTCCGACCAGAATTCTTCGCGTGCTAAGCCGCATGCAGGAAATGCCAGGTATTCGGCCGGTCAAGGGAGCCCACCCGCTGGAGCGGTGGAATAGTACGGAGTCGCAAGACTTCGCGTCAATGTGAGTCTGACCGCAATCGGGGTGAAACCAATCCCGAAACCCGGGGTTGAATGCTGTAGTTGTGACGCGTTTGAAATGCCAGCACTCGCCCCGTGGTTTCCAGGAAACCTTAAGTAGCGGCGAATCCTGGAAACAAGTTGCTTAGGTTGGGGGTAATTTCAGGTAAGGGTGAAAAGGCTGGTTGGCTGGTCGCAAACGGTATCGGAAATTGCCGATTCGTACCGGATTGTGAGCGGCAATCCAGAGGGGGTGGCAGTTGAACGGCCGCTGTGATCATAGTGCGAAACTGCCTGAGTTTCTCGGACGGAAGCCCGTATTTACCGAGGGGGTTGGCGGCCAGGCGGGGCTAAAAAATGGCTTGCAGCGCGGCAAAGTAGTTCCAATTTTGCGGGTGCCGCGTTACAATGCCCCAAGTCTTAAAGGATTGATTCGTGAGGCCGAAATCCCAAGTTTCCACGTTCTGTGGAGCGGTCTCACGGTTTTAGGGCGCGACGTTTCTCATTTCGACTCTCGTTCTGACGACTTTATTTGTTAATCGCGTACGCCCCTGGCGTTTCTGCCTGGTGCGCAGTTTTCTAAACTTATCAAGCCCGCAACCGGAGTCCAATGACTCCGCTTTGCTCGGTATTTTGAGGTTCATCATGGTGAAGGTACTCACCCCAGAAGCTGAAAACGGTCATCCACGAACAGCCGAAACCGAGACGCCGACAGCACTGCCGCTCGACGTTTCCGATGACCTGGTAAATAACCTGGTGCGGCTGTTCAAGCTGCTGTCGGATGAAACCCGCTTGCGTATTTTGTACTACCTGACGCAACGCAACGAGTTGCACGTGCGAGCGCTCTGCGAGTTGCTGCACGAAAGTCAGCCGGCCGTTAGCCATCATTTGGCGCTGTTGCGCATGGCCGGCCTGATCGAGCGGCGCCGCGAAGGCAAGCACAACTACTACGGGTTGAAGACGCGGCAATTCTCGACGCTGTTGGACATGCTGTTCGCCACGATGCCCGAGGGCAACCGGCGAATTCGCCTGGACGACTATATGTTGTCGCACGCCCCGGCGTGATGTCGCGTTCGACGTTGATGGCCGCCAGCGCTATTTCTGAGTCGGACTTTTTGGTCCACTGGGCGCTCCGTCGGAATCCTCGTCAATCAGTTCGGCCACGAGCTGCCCGACCTGCTCGTAGGTGAAAGCCTCGGCCTTGCTCTTGGCTTGCTCGTTGTCGAAACGCTTGCGCAACTGCCCTGCGCGGTCGTAGACAAAGACGGCTGGCACGGCAGCCAGCTTGAACTTGCGATACAGAACGTCCGACTCTTCGGTCGACATGAGATTGTCGAACGTGGCACCCTGGTCGCGCAAGAACTTAAGCACCGGGCCTTGCTGCTCCTCGGGCGTACCCAGGCCTTCGTAGTCGAAGCTCAAGGAGATGCAAGCCAGGTTCTCGGACCCATACTTGTGGTGCAGTTCAACCAGGTTGTGAAACTCCTTCACGCACGGAGCGCACGACGTGCTCCAGGCATCCATCACCACCACTTTGCCGCGATTTCGCGCGATATGCTGCTGGATTCCGTCGAAACTCTCAATCGTCAGTCGAACGTCGTCTTGCTGACTAACGCCAGCCGAGGCCTGCGATTTTGGCGATCCTGACGCATCTTTGCCAAGTGGAACGATAGCGTCCGATGATCCGCATCCGGCGCAGGATGCCAGAGTGAACACAATCCAGCTCAATCGCTTCATCAATTTGCTTCCTTGAGGGTCTTTCAAATCATTTCGCGGCCGCTTGCGCGTGGCCGTCTTCAGCAATGCAAAAAACTTCGTGTTGCGTGCGGATATAAAGCCGGCCGTCGAGCGCCGCGGGCGAGGCCAAGATCGGCGAGCCCAAATCGTTTTCGGCCACGAAGTCGAGCTTGTCGCCGGCCCGCAGCACGTAGGTAATGCCCGATTCGTTGCAGAAATACATCAGCCCACCGGCTTCGATCGGTGAAGCCGAAAACTTGCCGCGCACTCGGTCCTGCCAAACGAGCTCTCCCGTCTGAGCATCCAGGCAGGTGGCGATTCCCGTGTCGTTGACCGTATAAAGGCCATTGCCCACAAGAATCGGCGTCGGCACGTGGGGTCCGCCGCGAACGGTGCGCCAGGCGAGGTGCGTGCCGGTCACGTCCCCCGTTCCGCCGGGCCGCAGGGCCAATGTCGGGCCTTGGCGACCCGAAGCCGAGTAGATCAGATCCTTGCCGACGACGATCGTGGGAATGGCTTCGCGGCTCGACCCTTCGAGCGCCCAAAGTTCTTTTCCGCTGGCCGGATCGTAGCCCACCACCTGGTTGCTGCCGTTATAAATCAATTCGTCATGATCATCGACTCGCAACACAACCGGTGTTGCCCAGCCCATGGCCTTGGGGCGTTCGTGCTGCCATACCAGTTTGCCAGTGGTTTCGTTGACTGCGATGAACAGTGAGGGTGCCCGGTTTTGATCCTGGATCAGGATCACCAGATCGTGGTAGAAGATCGGGCTCGAGGCCGTACCCCACATCGTATCGAAGCCGGGCAGAGGATAATGCCACAGCTCTGTTCCTTCGAAGTCGAAGCAGATGAGGCCGCCGGACCCGAAGAACGCCACGACCCGGTGGCCATCGGTGATGGGGGTCGAAGAGGCGAAGCCATTTTTGGGATTCACCTGCGGTTCGACTTTGTGCTCGGGTACCGCCCGCGTCCAGAGTAGCTTGCCATCGCTACGGCGCAGGCAGACCGTTTGGCGCTCGACCCCCTTTTCGCCGGAACTGGTCAGAAAGATCCGGTCGCCCCAAATCACGGGCGAGGAATTGCCGACGCCCGGCAGCGCAGTTTTCCAGACGACGTTCGTGTCGCTGTCCCATCGAACCGGCAGGCGCTTTTCGGCTGCGTTGCCTTGTCCCCAAGGGCCGCGAAAGCGAGGCCAGTTCTTTTCGGCTCCTTCCGATGGCAGAACAATCGCCAAGGGACTGCGCTTGGCCTCGATAGTTCCGGCAGTCGTGCCTGCTTTTTCGGCTTTCGAGCCTTGATCGAACGGAGGTTTCGTGCCGAACCGCTTGTACCCGACCCGCATGACATCGAGAAATTGCTCGCGAATCTTCACGCGTCGCTCGTAAGCGAGCTTCAACTCCGGATCGGCCAGCACATGGTCCAGCCCGCCATGTTTGTCGGCAAAACTCTCGGCATTGTCCAAGGTTTCGACGCGCGGCCACTCGAATCGCAGATCCTGTGAGTTCATCTCCTCGACCAATTTGCGATAGGCCGGGCTGACGGCATCGGCCGCCAACACCCGCAACTGGTCGCCAAGCGGATACTTCTTGTCGATATCGTCGTCGCCAGCCGCCAATAACAGAGGCAACACGAGCAGCAGTCCCAGGCGAATTATGTGCATGCGGTTTCTCGCTCGATGTGGATTGCTGAGGTTCTGAACTGCTTGAACTCGCGGTTATCCA
>JAYVCO010000107.1:0-5527 GCA_043749935.1 Planctomycetia bacterium | reverse complement strand
CAGATGCTGGTCGTGGGTGCCCAGCCTGCGGCCAATCTTGATCGAGCCGAAGCGGCCATTCGCGAAGCAGCCACAAAAGTCTGCCGATTGATCGTTCTGCCAGAGTGTATGGACTTGGGCTGGACCGATCCTAGCGCCAGGCGCCTCGCGCAACCAATTCCGGGACTGCACTCGCAGCGGCTCGCGCAAGTGGCCAAGGAAACGGGCATGTTTGTCGTCGCCGGTCTCGTCGAACGGGCCGGCGACCAGCTTTACAATGCCGCTGTGCTGATCGACCCGCGCGGCCAGATCTTGCTGGTGCATCGCAAGATCAACGAGCTGGATATTGCCCACGACTTGTATGCCATCGGCGATCGCCTCGCGGTGGCCCATACAGAGCTCGGCACTTTGGGCATCAGCATCTGCGCGGATAACTTTCCAAATTCGCTGGCCATTGGCCACGTCTTGGCCAGAATGGGAGCTCAACTGCTATTATCGCCGTCGGCTTGGGCAGTCGATGCCGACTACGACAACCTGACCGAACCCTATGGCGAGCGGTGGCGCCGAGCCTATGGCGAACTGGGCCAGCTATACGACCTGCCCGTAATCGGTGTGAGCAATGTTGGCTGGCTGACTGACGGCCCCTGGAAAGGCCGGAAAGCAATCGGCTGTTCGCTGGCGACCAACAATCGTGGCGAGATTCTCGCCACGGGACCTTATGGCGAATCGGCCGAAGCGCTGATCGTGGTCGAAGTCGAACCGCGACCTCTGCGGGCCACCGGAACCCAAATCGCCGACGACCTGGCCGCCCGCGGCTATGTCGGACCTTAGCATTCCCCCGTCCGCTCCCGCCTGGAATTGTGCATTCATCACGCTTGACGGCTGCTGCCGATCTCTGTACTATCACAGTAGTACACATGGAGTCGGGCATGTTCTTTCATATCGAACCGCATGATGGCTTGGCCATTTACGACCAGATCGTGCGGCAGGTCAAATTCGCGGTTGCCGGCGGCCTGCTTAGGCCGGGCGAGCTCGTGCCTTCGGTCCGCGAACTGGCTCGCGAACTGACCATCAATCCCAATACGATCGCCCGGGCCTATCGGCAGTTACAAGACGACCGCGTGCTTGACGCCGTGCGTGGCACGGGCTTGGAAGTCGCCGTCGGCGCACGGGAGCGGTGCCGCGCAGAACGGCTCAAGCTCATTCGCGTCCGACTGCGGCAGGTGCTCACCGAGGCCAGGCAAAGCCGGCTCGAACCGCGCGAGCTCAGAGAACTGGTGGAAAAAGAACTGTCTGCCATCGAACGGGAGGGAAAATGATCATGGAATCAGTGATCCGATTGCAGGATGTGACCAAGAGTTTCGGAGCGCAATGTGCGCTCGATCACGTGTCGCTCGAAGTGCCGCCCGGCGTGGTATGCGCTTTATTGGGTGAAAATGGCGCCGGCAAGACCACGGCCATTCGCCTGTTGCTCGGATTGACGCAACCCGACGAGGGGCAAGCCACGGTGCTGGGGCTCGACAGTTCGCGGCAGGGGCAAGTGGTGCGCAGTCGGGTGGGCTACGTCGCCGAGCGGCCGACGCTCTACGAATGGATGACCGTCAGCGAGATTGGCTGGTTTACGGCGGGCTTTTATGGCAGTGGATTCTTCGACCGCTATCTGCGGTTGGCAGTCGGCTACCATTTGCCACCCCAGCGAAAAATCAAGAGTCTGTCAAAAGGCATGCGGGCCAAAGTCTCGTTGGCCCTGGCATTGGCGCTTGAACCCGACCTGCTAATCCTGGATGAGCCCACCTCCGGGCTCGATACGCTGGTGCGGCGAGAGTTCTTGGACGGCATGGTCGATATCGCGGCGGCCGCCCGCACCGTGCTGTTGTCGAGTCATCAAATCGGCGAGGTCGAACGCGTGGCCGATATCGTCGCCATCCTTCACGCCGGCAAGTTGCTTCTGGTGGAACGACTCGAAGATCTCAAAGACCAGATCCGCGAGTTGACCATCACGCTGACCGAAGCCGCCGGACCATTGTCGACGATTAGCGGCACGGTGCTCAGGCAACGACGCTACCGCCAGCAATGGCAGGTGGTCGTGCGCGGCACCAGCGAGCACGACCTGGCCACGTTGCGCGGGCACAGCGCGGTTTCCGAAGTTGGCATTCGCACGCCGGGTCTGGAAGAAATTTTCGTAGCCTACCTTGAAGCCGCCGAGAATCGCGAAAGCCCGCTGGCAACGGCGGCGGAGGTCGCCATGCCATGAGCGGCAGCCCAATCTTGCATTTGACGTGGAAAGAGTATCGAGCCGCGCGGGCCTTTTGGATTTCGATGGTGTTGTTGGTCGCGCTGGCCGATGCCCTGATCGTGGTTCTGTCGTCGCAACCGGCCTGGGTCGTGACGATCGTTTACCATCTTGCCCTGGCAGCGCCGGCCTTCTTTGCGCTGGGCTGCGCCGGCGCGGCCTTTGCCATAGAGCAAGAGGAGGGCACGTTCGAATTCTTGCGCGCCGCGCCCGTCACTGCTCGGCAGGTGCTGGTGAGCAAGTTGGGGCTGACCATCGTGGCCACGCTGGCCATGTATTTGCTGCTGTGGCCGCTGGCCTGGTTCAGTGCGCGAGGGACACTGCCCGAGCCCGCGGCGTTGCGCAACATGTTGGGCCTGTGGCTCGTGGTCGGCGTGGAGGCAATCGCCTGGGCCACCTTGTTTTCTTTGCTGTCCGCGCGGCCTCTACTGGCGATTACGCTGGCTCTCTTTGTGACTTCAACCGTGACGCATCTGCTGTCGTGGTCGACCAGCAATGGACCGATTGAGATGCTTGATTTGCGCCCTTATTTAACCGCCGCCCCATGGCGGGTGTTGTTGGCATGCGCGGTCCTATTGGTCGACGCCGGTCTGGCATTGCGATGGCTGGAAGGACTGGGCGACACCGGGCGGCAGGCACGGAGCTTTGCTGGCCGGCGCATGAAGCTGACGAGGCGGAAGCCAAATCCGTTGGTCGAATCGACTGGCGCTGCGGCGATCGGCCGCATGTTGCGGCGGCCCGATCGGAGCACGGTCCTGATGCGATTATTTTGGCTGCACTGGCGCCAGTCTGGCCGACTGACGTTGATAATCTTAGGGGTGGGCATTCTGGCCATCCTGGTATCAATGATGATTGATAGCACTTGGCAGCACGCTACATTCGCACTCGTACCCTTGGCTGCGCTGGCTGGACTGATGGGCTGTTCCGTCTTTCTGGTGGACCAGGAGCAGCGACGATACCGCTTTTTCGTGGAGCACAACATTCCGCCCCGCGTCGTGTGGTTGACTCGACAGTTACCTTGGTTCGTGATCGTTTTCGTGTGGAGCCTGTTAGCTCTGTTGGTATACGGCATCCATGGTTCTTCCGGCCTATTCTGGGACATCGTTTACTCTACTTTGCCGCAACACTATTACGACCATCACACTGGAGTTTTTGACGCCATCTCGCCGGTGTTGACACACCTATTTCTGGGTTTGAAGTTCGCGATGGTTGCGTTCGCCGCCGGACAGTGGGCGTCGATGGTGGTGCGCAGCGGACTTCTGTCAGGCTTTTTTGGGTTGCTGCTTGGCGCCGTGCTTTGCGGTTGGGTGCTGTTGATGGAAGCGATGAGCTTGAGCTGGCTGTGGACAGTCTTACCGATTCCGCTCGTCTTGCTGTGGGCCACCTGGCTGCGCGCGCCGGATTGGGCTAGAGAGAATACGCAATGGAGTGCGCGGTTTCGCGCGGCCGCAGTCGTCCTGATACCGGCGCTAACGCTGATGGTTGCGGTCCCCTACTACCGGGTTCATGAGATTCCGGATGTCAGTCCCGGGTTTGAACCGGCGGCGTATCCGGCCGAAATCACGCCAGAGGCTAAGGCTACGGCAGAGCTCTATCGCCGGGCCAACGAGCTTTATGTTTCGGTGCCGCAACCCATCCAACCGGAACCGGCCGACAATGTGGGCCGCGCACCCCATCACAATCAACTGCAATGGTTGAAGAATAACTCCGAGTCCTTGGCTTTGGTCTTGGAGGCCAGTCGCAGCGATAGCTGTGCTCTGGATGACCCCGCGACAATGACATCGATTACGTGGTTGCCAAATGGAGCGCCATTGATTCAGTTGATCGTAACCAGCGGCAGGCAACTGGAAGCCGAAGGAAAGCTCGACGAAGCGCTAGATCGGTACTTAACGGCGCTGAAGGTGATTGACCACTGGACTCGTTTCGCACTCTACAACGAAGTGTTCCATCGAATTGCCAGTGCGAATCGCGTGTTCTCGCAGCTCAATTACTGGGCGTCGCAAAAGGGCCAGACTCCCGAGCGAATCGCCGCGGCAATCAAACGAATTGGCGAGCTCGATCTAATCGCACCAAGAATTCAGGATGCGCTGGAATCGAACTATATCATTACGCGCCGCTACCTACGGGGGGACGAATCGGTGCTGCCGGTATTATATCCCAACAAAAAAGTGAGCGGACCCACGCAATCTCAAATCCTGTGGCGAAAATTGATGCCGTGGGAAACCACTCGCGAGCTGCAGCGACTCGCCTGGGCAACGGCTAGCGCGCTCTTTCGGTTGCAAAATATGCGTTACAACATTGATCGCGGCAAAGGTATCGTGGACGAATTGCCGTCTCTAAATAGCGGCCTCAATGCCGCACATCTGGACCTTGCTTGGCGCAACATCGCCGACGAAGGCAGCCTTGCCAAGTGTCTCTGCGACTTTGAGGTCCATCGACGAGCCACGATCCTGATCTTGGCTCTCGAATCTTATCAGCTACGTCAGGGTCGGCTCCCAGAGACGCTCGCTGAGATTGCGGGTCCGGACTTGCCGAAATTACCAGTCGATCCTTACTCAGGAAGACCGTATGTTTATTTTTCCAACGGTTTGCCCGCGCCGGCAACGCCACTCGACCAGGCGGAACTTCAGGAAGCGCGACGTTACGCAAGACATTTCGTCTACCTTCCCAGTCTGCCGTTCATTTGGTCCACGGGTCCGGAGTTGCGTAGCGTGGGGTGGCGTGCATCGTCTGCCATTGACCCGGCGAACCCAGCGACGAATGATTCCGAAGTTGTGGTCAACTATGAGCTGCGGGACGGCTTCGGGGAAACGCATCGACTCCCCACCTACCAGGCATTGTTTCGCGGCCTGTGGTTTGCAATTCCAAATCCGGTCTACGAGCCGAAATGAATATGCCAGCCCTGGCCCGCCATTCATGGCGATAACGAACGTTCGCCTTCTTTAGCGATTGCTCTTACGCACTGACGCTCTCTGCCATTTGGGAGGCGTTTTTCCCGCATCCGCGAGTGGGCGCCCGGTTTGCCCCTGGCTACGCATCCTGTCGCCGACCTGTGAGACGAAGGCGGCAAAAATCGGCCCTTTGACGGGGCATCCGACGAATCGATGCAGATTGCGGGAAAACGGCGAGACCTCTGTGGAAAGACGAATGGCGAGGCGGTATGCTGTCAGGGTACCGGTAACATGTTCAACCACCCAGGCACGTGCTGGCGGTCAGGGGTTCAACACGATCAGGAGAGCAGTCATGTCGAAAAAG
>JAYVCO010000106.1:0-8250 GCA_043749935.1 Planctomycetia bacterium | reverse complement strand
TAGTTCCGTTTCCCGCGTTGCCCGTAGGTTTTGAAACACTTTCGGCCACGGTTCGAGACCGGCCTTGACGATGATCTGCTTTAGCCTGGTTCGCCAATTCTTTTCCCGCGTTTGATCTTTCGTCTCGGGTCTATGTGCCGGGCGATGGCGAATGATACGGTAGCATCACGACTCCTAAGAAATCGTTAATCGCTCGGTATAGTTCGCCGCGGAGATGTTGGCGGAGGACCGATCAAAACCGCACTATCGTGGCCTGTCGGCTTCTACAACCCTGATTCTCAACTTGACTGGCTATACCAAAAATGGTATAAATTAAAGATGCAGGAGCCGTCAGACAAGCTGGCAATGAAGCCATTGATATGGGTTGGATCGTCGAAAGGCGATCTTGACGCATTCCCCGGACCGGCCCGCCGAGAAGCGGGCTACGCCCTGTATTTGGCGCAGATCGGCATGAAGGCACTGAAGGCAAAGCCGTTGCATGGCTTTGGCGGCGCAAGCGTTCTGGAGGTCATGGAAGATCATGACGGCAACACCTATCGCGCCGTTTACACCGTGAATTTTGCGGGAATGGTTTTCGTTCTCCACGCCTTCCAGAAGAAATCAAAGAAGGGCATCGCAACGCCGAAAGCGGAAATTGACCTCATTAAACAGCGGCTCAAGCTGGCCGCCGAACAGTACAAGCAACTCGTACGAGAATAGGGAAGTTATGAGCAAAGAAACCATCCAGCGCAGCAGCGGCAACGTGTTTGCTGACCTTCGCATTCCGAATCCCGAACAGTACCTGGCAAAAGCCGAGTTGGCTGCCCGGATTCTGAAAATCGTCCAAAAGCGACGCCTCACCCAGCAGGCGACCGGCAAACTGTTGGGTATCCCGCAACCCAAAGTGTCCGCTCTGCTGAACGGCCGCCTTGACGGCTTTTCCAGCGATCGGCTGTTTCGCTTTCTCAACACGCTCGGTTGCGACGTGCGAATCACTGTTTCGCCGCCGCATCCGAAGACTCCAGGCCATGTTCAGGTCATGGCACACTGATTCCTTAAACCGAAATCCGCTTCACGATTTCTGCTTCCTGCATAGACGGCCATCAATCCGCTGTCGGCGGTGTGTCCGCCGTGTGACCTGTGCGGGAAGATTATTGTTTTCTTTCGAGGATCCGATAGACTGCGCCGTCGTTCCGCTTGCCGAACGCGGCCAGAAAGATAGCCTCATCGTCGGCACGATACCCCACTCGGTACTCACCGACCGCGATTCTCCAATATGGGCTTCCCTGCAATGGCTTCGCGCAGTGCGGATAGGGGTCGGCAAGCAGATCGAAGATCGCGCTGACCACTTGGCGGTATTGTTTGGCGGGAAGTCCTGTCAGATCCTTGAGGACTGACCTTTCGGGGACCAGCTTTCTCATTTGGCTCGCTTGAGCCGGCTGTTGAGTGGTGCGGTGTTTCGCTGTCTGCCGGAGTCGCCAGCGCAGAAAATCGCCAAGTTGCAGACGATTCAGGGCTTCGACGTAGCTGGTCGAGACGTGAGCCATGTCTCGGACACGGTGATTGTGCACTGACTGGAAGTGAGTCAGCACGGACCCTTTGCCTGAGGAAGTCATTGCCAGGCTGTCTTGTTTGTTGCGACCGCAGTTGCAGGAAGCTCCGTGGTTGACGGTTTCGGCCCGCCATCGTCGAATTGGAGACCAGGCTGATAGCTAAAAAAACTACCCGTGGGGCCGCCCCATGGCGGCCCCACTTCAGCTATCAAGTGTGACACTACCGACGTCCATGATCGTGCTGTTTTCGCATGAATCGAACCGTCTTGCCTTGACCCTTGATCGCTGGCGCGTGATCAAAGCCACGGCGGTTGCTCAATCCACAACGCTGTTGAGCGCCACAGCCAACTCGATTTTGCCGCCCTTGATGTCTTTGAGCACATCGATCAGTCCCGAGGCATCGACGCTCGAAAGGTCGGCTAGCGGTTTGTCGAACATCTTTTGCGAAATCGATTCCAAGCGGTGCACACCAAGACCACGAATCTCGCCGGCCAATTGCAGCGCAAAGTCGAGCTGCTTTTGGGTGGCGCGGTGGCCATTGTGGCCATTTGACTGACCCCTCGTCTGCTGGCATTCGGGCGATGCTTGTGAAGGCACCTCACCGTTGGTGGCGTGGCCATTGACGGCTCTGCCGTTACTTGCGTTTAGTTGCCTGCCGAGTTCGTCTGTCACCGCTTGCCGACAAGCGGCGTAGGCGTGCGTGATTCGTTCCTGGAATGCTTCTACGTTGTCAAAGACGAGGGATTGGTCCAACTCGACTTCGACGTGACAAGAAGCACCGAGCGAGCCGTAGTTTGGCATCCCGACTTTCTTGCTGAGGCCCACGTTGAGTCTGAGCGGCATGACTGCCTCCTAATGGTGAGGATTTAAAAATGCGGCCCGCGATACCTGGCGAGGACGTCGCGGACCGCAGGGTGTGACTGAATACCGACAACGTGGGTCACCCAAACAGGGCTACCCGCTCGGCGTCGAGTTCGTCCCAGTTGACGGTCAGTGGTTCACGTTCCACGGGCATGGGGGTTAGTAGCACAAATCCCCGTTGACCAATGGTCCGAATGGATTCGCCAGTGGCCTCGGCCACAGCACGATCGAGTTCGGCTTGGGTCATAGCCAAAGTCCTCTTTTGTGGAGATGGAAAGGCACCGCGCGCACGCGCAGCGCAAAACTAAACAAGAACTGGAATAAATGGCGGCAGAGAGTCCGCCCCAGAATGGACACCGAGTCAGCCGGCGACCTTTTGCAATTGCTTGAGCGAAGCCAACGTGGATGCCAGCAGCCGGCTTTGGCGTTTTTCCCGCTTGAGCACGCGAATCAACTCGTTGGTGTGCGCCAACACCTCGCGCACAACGGCGCGTAGAGCCAGAGCTTGGGCGATAGACGAAGTGTTCCCCGGTTCGGAGCCTAGCTTGTTTGGGCGGTTCTGTCGTGCTTCTCGCACGTTCGGACTATCGGTCGAGGGAGCTGTGCTGTGAATCAATTTGAATCGTCTCCTTGCGGGTGGGGTGGGTGTGACCTTTTTGCTCGTGACCTGCGTGAGCGATTCGATTTGGATCGCATCGTCACTCGGCCTAATGAAGTCTTTCGGATCCAAGAGCGCCCATAAATAC
The DNA here is from genome assembly GCA_043749935.1 of Planctomycetia bacterium. Classification (GTDB taxonomy): domain Bacteria; phylum Planctomycetota; class Planctomycetia; order Pirellulales; family PALSA-1355; genus PALSA-1355. The sequence goes on along the minus strand of JAYVCO010000106.1, from coordinate 5,111 downwards.
TGTCGTCGGCCGTCATTGCACTGTGCCGGGGCCGTGGCTCCAAAGAAACACACTTCGCGGAATCCTAGCTTGAGCGCCCGCGCTAAATACTGACGGTTGGTCGAGATTGCCACCCCCTCGCCCGTGAGCGTCGAGCGCGACAGAATCAGGTCGGTGGGCCGCGTCTGTCCGGCCGGTCGCGCGCGGACCACGACGCGACCGTTCAAATCCAAAGTTATCGGCTGGTCCGTCGTCTCGTCGCTGGGGAGTCTGGGCAGAGCGTCGGCCAAGACCTCTGCATCCACCGCTTCGATTGAAACGCGGGAAGCAGCCGCGGTCGGCTGATGAAACAGATCGTCAACCTTGGGGAATCGTCCTTCCCGGTCGACATGAAGCCAAATGGTCCAAGGACCGATTCGCAGAGCGACCCAGTCGTCAATAAGCCCCACGCCCACTGGTTCATCGTTTGCAAGCTCGCGACAGGCAAAGACCGGCGAAGCTGGAACCAATACATCGCCGGGCCAAGGGAATTGAAATCCACCCTGGACCAACACTTGACGACCATCCGTGGCCACGATCTTGCCGTCTTTTCCACGCAGTTGCAGACAATCGAGCGCATAACGTATGCGTTCTCGCGGTGTAATCGTGACCGCGTCCTGCAATGCAGTAAGCAACTCCGGCGGGTTCGACTCAAATATTTTGGGTAACGGAGGGATTGTCCCGGACGTGTTATGGTCACGCGGCGCTTCGTACTGGATCATTTGCGGAATACCGCGGTCGGTCCACGAAGCCAGGACCTTGCCGGAGGCTTGCGATTCGAGCGTGATCGCGTCCGGCGAGCGCCCTTCGACGTCCGCCAGGAATTCCATCGGAAGCGAGAGATCTTCGGTCTGGAATTCACCAGGCTGGTGATACTCGATAGCCGCTTGAGGTGTAGCAACCTGCATGCGCAGGCCGTCGGAGCCGCAGCGGAATACAACGCGGTTATTAATATTTCCAGCGGGCCGTTCGGTGAGTGCGCGTCGAACGACCGAGCGGAATTGACGGACCAATGAACGAGTGACAGTGATCACAGAGGGGTCTCCTGGAGCTTGAAACGTTTTTGTGGCTTACCGGCTCTTGCCTCACAGTCGCCTCGCGGGACGCACGATACCCAGCAAAATGCTCGTGCTCAACAGCCAGGCCACGAGCACACCTGGGCCGCAGATGCGCGTCGCAATTAGGGCGGCTGCGAGTGATGCGATACAGAACCAAGAAACAGACTTCAAGTAGATGGGATGCATGGAAGAGGTCTCGCAGATCCAGTGATAATTCGGTTTAGTTCTCGCCTAGCAGCTTGGTTTTTGGCCTAGCTGGTAAGCCAGTTCTCAAGAAGCCAACCCTGCTCGGCAGCCAAAGCCTGGCTGCGGTGGCCGAATGGACCCAAACTCGGGCCACCGACCGGTGCCAGGTCGACAACCCAGTTGCCTTGCTCGTCCGGTTCGACATGACTGGCTCGCGTGATCGAAACACGGCCCAGACTCGCCAGGTCGATCGACTCGCCGTAAATGCAACGCGTCTGACCGCGGTTATTGATAACCAAGTCCATCAGGCCGCCTCATTGCGCCGGCGCAAGATATTGCGGCGGGGCCGGTCGACCAGCAGGCCATCAAGGACCGATTGAACACCGGCCAATTCGGTGGCCACGTGCTGCCGCAAACTGGCGCTATCGCGCAGTTGCTGTGGCTCGACGCCCCGCACGACCCGCTGGGCCTGGGCCACCAGATTGTCCAATTGCTGGCTCGATCGGACGTTGAGCTGTGCGAAGCGCTGGAAGAATTCGCTGAGGTTGGTGACCACCGAATCGCGAAAGATTTTGGGTTTACCGTCTTCCTGTCCGGTGATCCGTTCACTCAAGTGTGAAACCAGCTTGGCCATTTCGGCGGTGAACGCTTCTTCGGCCAATCGAATCACTTCGTCGAAGCGGGCTGCCACACGGGCTTGCTCTTGTTCATAAAGGGCCGGACTGAGCTGGCGGAGATAATCGGGCGGTTCGACGGCCGGGAAGTCGTGCTCCAGCTTGAACAGGCCGTGCAGCGACGCCGGGTAGTCGGCCGAGTCATAGAGTTGGCCCAGTCGCTGGCGAGCCGCCGACTTGAGTTCGGCAAAATGTTCGTCGAGTTGTTGGACCGATTCCTCCAGCTCGGCTCGCAGGGTCGTCATCTGCACATCGAACAGAGAGAGGTCGTCCTGCCGAATCAGTCGAATGCCAGGCTCCGGGTAGGGCAAACTCATGCCACGCCAGAGTGAGACAGCCCGACTGCGCACAGCAGTCACCGCCCGAAAAGCTGGATGGCTGGTATCGAAGAGTTTTTTACCCGCGGAGAGGTAATTGCCCTCGGCGCCGAACGCGTCGGCAGCCTGGTTCTTTTGTTCGGCGGACAGGGTTTTGCGGGTACCGAACCAGGTGAAGCTCAGCCGCACCGCGGCCATGGTGGCCCGCAGGCGGGCTGCCGCGTTGGAACTGGTTACGCTCTGCTCAAGCGTTGTAGTCATAAGGGTTCCTTCTATGGGAATTCAAGAAGATTCAAGTCCAGTGAGATCGAGTCCGAAGCGCATCGGGTCATGCGAAGGCATCGCGACGCCCGTTCGCGATAAGCGAGCTGTCACTGGCAAGCGGCGACTCAGGAAGGGTCTTGCCGGTGCCAGCGGGTCTCAACGGACCGCGCACTCGACATAACCTTTGCGCGTTTTTTCGGCGATGATCTTGTCCGCGTGCCGACCAGCACCATCGGAAGTGGGAAACGACTTGGTTTGCTGTTGGCCATCGGTCCCCAGCCGACCATAGCGGACGGTAACATCGCTTCCACCAACCGAGATTTCCCAGAATTTGGCCGAGTTTCCACGCACGAATTCAAAACGGCGGGTCATTGCCAGCAAGCTCCTCTATATATGGTCAAAAACAAAGGGGGGGTACGCATGGAGCTGCTCCGTCAAGAAATCGTTCGCTCAGGAAACGGTCGTCAAATCGGGCCTTGAGCTGACGAATGACGGAAAACGAGGGGCGCCGCGGTCAGTCAGCTCCTGATAGCGAAACGTGATCAGGCTGCCGATCGCCGGTGGGTGTTGCCGTTGGGCATCGGTCAGTCCGGTGCCCAACGCGAAGGTGATGCGATTGGGCAGTTCCGCCAGCAGGGCTCCCAAGCGACCTTGATGTCGACCGGTGCCTGGCAAGTGGGCCACCACCCGGGCTTCGGCATCGAGGAATCGCTTGACCTTCAGGAGCATGGCCGACCTGCCCGCTTCATACGGCGAGCCGGGCTGGCGCAGCATCAGTCCCTCGCCACCCAGAGCGCAGATCCGATCGAGTTCGGCCTTCAGGTGGTCCTTTCCCAGGCAGCGCTGTTGGGCGACCAGCTCGGCATGCAGAGGGTGATACTCGGCAAAGCAATCCTGCAAATACTTCATCCGTCGTTCAAACGGCTCATAGACCTGCGGCGCATCGAACACCAAGAAGCGGATTTCGCGCCAATGCTCCGAGCGGTCATGCCGGCGCACAATGCCGACGGTGCGCTGAAACGCCTTGCGCGCCAGCCACAATTCGCCATCGAGTGATACCCGCGGCAGCGAGTCGGTGAACCAGCCGGGAGCATGAAACTGGTTGCCTTGACGCGAAAGAAACCGCTGGCCGTCCCACCAGGCCCGCACCCCGTCAAGCTTTTCGCTCAGCCACCAGCCGGCAATATCGGTTCCAGAGTCCCACGTCTCGGCCAGCAGTAACTTGGGAGCTGCTGGCTTCACGGACGCAACAGTCTGGCAGCCAATCCCATCCGGGACACGACGGCTTTCGGCTTGTTCACCGCGGAACTGCCGTAGATGCTTGCAGCTACGCTGTTCGATCGGCAGCGACTGATTGCGCCAGGCAGGGCAAGAACAGGAATACACGCCGCCGACGTTTTTCAGAATGTACGGCAGTCGAGCCGAACCTTGGATCTCGACCGATTGGCCATCTTGTAGATCGGGCACAAGAAACTCCTTTCCAACGAGAATGTTCGCGTGCGGGTATCAGTCAGGCGCGCGGGCCACTCGGTTAGCCAACTGAGTAAGAAGACAAGAAAACAACCGAACGGGAGGGCCGGTTCATTCGCCGGCGCGACCGGCCGCTTCGAGGTGCTCAAACGAGGGGAATTTGGCGATTTCCGCCAGTACATGTTCGCCCAGCGTGTCTTTGAGGCGCCCGAACAGGCCGGCGATTTGGATGTTCCAATGGCCAACAGCTCGGGCCAGTTCCGCCGGATCGCGCTTCTCCCAGTAGTCGCCTTCGTCGCTGACCAAGTCGAGAAGGCCGAGGGACTTTGCGCGGTCCAGTAATGTGACCAGCGTGACGTGGCAGCGCAGGAAGTTCTTAATCCCGCCACATGCGGGGTTGCTGGCATATTGGGTTTTGCAAAAGCTGGCCCAACGCCAGCCGCCCAGCTTGGTGCGCAGCCGCCGCGTTCCATGGGCCGGATCACGGACCTCGATGGTGGCCGGATAGCGGCAGAGGCCAAAATTGGCCGGTTCGCTTCCCGGTCCGAGCGTCGTGGAAAACGCGATCAAGTGATTGGGCGGCACGCTAAAACTGGTGCTGCCCAACTCCACGTATTGGCAGGCTTGAATCAATAACCAGCGCTGGGGGGAAGCGCGATCGACCAGCTGAAAATCACAGGCGTCTCCGTCGCACTCGACAATCGGTGCCACGTTCTGGAAGGGCAAATCGAGTGCCTTGGAGTGCAGGTCGGCGATGGCGCTGCGTGCTTCGCGGAGCGAAGCGGTGGGCAAGCGCAGCGAATAGTGCAGGGTCAATCCCATGGGGATCTCCGTGGTTGTCGTGATGAGAGGCGCTTGTCAGCGCAAGCCAGACTATTTGAAATGCCCAATGTCTGGCGCGGATATGGCAAGTGTCAGTTGTTCGACGGATCCCGACAAACACGGCGCGCCGGTGCAGATGTCATGGCCACTCGCTTATAGATGCCGGCCTTGGCGGCATCGAGGCAGCGACCCGAAGCCCACGTTCGCAAACGTTCGACCGATTCGGCAGCCGTCACGGCAATTGGCACGATGTTGCGGGCCGCTTCCGCAAGCGGCAGATCCAAAAGTGCCGCTAGCCGACA
>JAYVCO010000105.1:0-5850 GCA_043749935.1 Planctomycetia bacterium | reverse complement strand
CCACCGACGCCGCCTGGATCATCATGGCGCTCGAAGGCGAAACGGGACCCGACGCGTCGGAGTCGCAGCGCGCGGCGCTATCGAAAGCGATCGCCTGGCTCGACGCCGCGAAGCCCTCCGACATCCATCAAGAGAAGGTGTTCAAGGTGCTCTTGGGGGCTCGCGCCGGCAAGCCGCGCGACACGCTGCAATCGACGATCGACGAGTTGCTCGCACTGCAACGGCCCGACGGCGGCTGGAGCCAGAGTGTCCCTGAACCCAAGAGCGACGCCTTTGCCACCGGCCAGACTTTATATGTCTTGGCTCTCGCCGGTTATACGGCCGAACGACCCGAAATCAAGCGCGCCATCGACTTCCTGGTCGCCACGCAAGCGCCGGACGGCAGTTGGCCGATGATTTCGCGCTCGACGCCCGACGGCTCGCCCGGGAGCTCGAAGTTGTTGACGCCGATCAATTGCGCGTCCGCTTCCTGGGCCACGCTCGGCCTGGCCAGACTCGTGCCGAAGGAGCCCTAAACTGGTGCGCTCGCACAGCCAGTCATAGGCGGCGCACTCATCGGTGTCGATATCGCGGATGCGAGTCTCGACTCCGCAGTCTCGATCTGCTCACCCGCTCTAAGCGCGTCGCCGACGCGACCAGGCAGCGCCGCACAGGCCCAGCAGGCCAAAACCGAACAAGCCGATCGACGCCGGCTCGGGTACCACGATGACGTCTTGCGGTCCAATACTGCCGCTCAGAAAGAGCGTCTCATCGCCATTGGTGTGATCGGAGCTCGCCATGTGGAACAGAATCCGATCGGCGTCGGCATAGGCAACATCAAACGGATTGATTCCCGTGAAGATGACCTGATCGGCGAAACCGGCGCCGGTGTGGACCTGGAGCAGCACTTTTCCGCTGTCGAGCGCAGCCAGGCCGGTTCCACCGCTGAACCCAGCGCCTGTCAGGTTCTGCAAGGCAGACGAAACGTCGGTGGTATTCGGTGTATCGCGGTCGTCGCCAAAGCTGGGGGTGTAGTTTTTGAAAATGTCGAACGTGTCTAGGTTGATGTGTTGCCCAGGTCCGCCCAACTGATTGATGTCGACGAAAACCGCTATTTGGTTGACGGTCGAACCGCCGGAACCGTTTGGAAAGGTCAAATTATAGAAGGCGCGCAAATCGCCGAACGACGTGAGGTACGAGCCGTTGAACGTCGAGTTGCCCCCGGTGGGCATGGCGGTGTTGGCGTCATCGCCGTTGAAGGCGCCCGAGCTGTTGCCGGCACCGCCGTTGGACCCTGTGAACAGAATATAATCCAGGGTTCCATTGCCCGAGCCCACCGAACTGGTGGAGACGGGCACGATATCGCTACTTGTTATCACAGCGCCCAGGGCGGGGGTGGCCAACATCGTCAACAGAAGGCCAGTCGCCAATCCACGGATCTCGAAAAAACGCTTGCTCTTCGCGCGGAGCGAAGAAATAACGGCCGCTGCCGTTAGAGAGCCGCAGAATTGGACGCGTGATATTAGCGTACTCCTGGATATCGATTGGCTTGATGTACTTTCAGGGGAGATTTGGCACTTCGTGGCAATATGATAAATACGGGGCACTGGGAAATGCAATAAGATAATTTGGGAATTAGAAAAATATTTATTCCTCGGGTTCCTCTCGAACCGTTCCCCAATCCAATTGAACTCGCAAGCCAAGCATTTATATATATTTACACGTCGTCGATGGCTAGGCAGATACTGGCCCAACGACGCTGTCACCCCAGAGTGGTGAGCGTATAGGCTGCATGCGGTCAGGGCTTGATCCCAAGGCCTATCTATTTGCCTTTGGGCACCAACGACTCGATTGCGGCGCGGCGATCGTCTGCGTCTGTTGATATCAGCTTCTTCGCATTTTCCGCGCCCAGGATTTTGCTCATACGGCTTTCAGCGTCCTCGGCGGAAAGGTATTTAGCGAGCATGAAATATCGAAGTTCGACCAGGGCCGAAAGGGGGTCGGATTTTGCGCGGGCGGAAATCGCCTCCAGGCGCTGCTCGATGGTTTCCTCAGGCAGCTTCGGGACCTCTCGAAGCAGAATCTCATCGTCGACGAACTGAAGCACCGTGCCCGCAAAATCCGCCGTAAGATCTTTTCCTTGTCGGCGTGCCGAAAGAATTCGGGTATTCGTGATCGGCTTGGACTCCCAAAGTTGTTCGCCGGTTTCGACATCGTGGATTCGAACGACCATCGTGGTGTTGGGGGTCGCGCGATCGCCCCGATTCATGGTAAGCTCGACGGCCATCAGCACGTCGGCATGTTGCGACCTGGCCGCCTCGACCATCACCTCGACCGGGGCGAAGTCCAACAAGGCGATTCCCGGATGGTCGTAAAAGCCGCGATGGGTATCTTGCGCCCAATCGCCGAAGCTGCCGGAGTCGACGCGGTTTTGCAAACCTTGAGCCAGCCATTTGCCTGCGTCGCCCGTGAGCGACTTGAGTTGATTGCTCAATGTCCATTCCGCGCCAGTATTCCTTTGCGGAACCCGTGGCAATCCGCCCTTCGGCTGCAAATTGCCCGGACCGGTCGCGGGGAAACCGTTCAGTTCGGCTCCGAAGGCCCATTGCAGCAATGGCATGGGACGCTTGAGCGCCGCGGACCACTTCATACCCTCGACGATCGACCCGTCATCGCCGGCAACAAAATCCGCGCGCAGCAGCCTAACGGCATCTTGCGACTTGCTGAATCGCATCGCCCATTTCGCGTCCTCGCGATAATCTCGTTTCCGTTTCGCGGCTGCAAACGGCGCGGCTGCTCTCTTCTCATCGGCCTTCTGTTCCAGGGCGACCTCCTCGGTCGTGGCTGGCCGGTCCTCGAGGAACCAGGCCGGCAGCAGACCGCTCTGGAGCGCCGACAGCAGGCCGCTTTGTTGGAGCTCTCGCACATTAAGCGCTTCCAATCGCCGTTTTTCATCGAGCAGCTTTCGATTCACGTCCACAAGCTTCTGCCGCGTTTGTGGCGACAATTGACCGTTCGGCGCCGCCCCATCAACCGGCTTCAACAAGCGCAATCTTGGAGTCAGGGATCGCGTCTTGCTCGCTAAAATGATGATCGTCGAATTCAGGCGTGCGATGGTCGGCTTTTCGGCAGCCGAAGCAGCCGTCACTTGAGCCAACTCGGTCGCCAGACTATCGGCTGAGGAGAGCCAAAACGACAATCGCGTATCGAGCGCCTGAGTCTCTGCCGTCGCTCGAGATTCGGTCGCGCGTTTGGCCGCGTCGAGTTGCCCGGCTTGGGCCGCTTCCGCGCGACGCGCCTTATGCTCGGCCGTCAGATCCGGTCGATCAAGATCTTCTAGCCACTCGATCCCCGCGGGAATGCCCTGGGTCAACATCGATCGGTAATGATCCCCGCTTGGCACGGTCACAAGTTTCACGTTTTTGCCCAACGCCAGCAGTTGCCTGGCGAACGATTGCGTTCCAGAAACCGACACATTCGCATCGCCCGCGGAATGAAACAACAGCAGCGGGCAACTCAGCTTCGCCGCGTGCGTCGAGGGAGAAGTTTTCGCAAACAGCCGAAACATCGACTCGGGCAGGCTCCGTTGCGCTACCGCGACAATTTGTCTGAACCTGGCTTCCGCGTCGGGAATGGGTGCATAGGCGATGCAGCCACTTATCCGGCTTTCGTGTTCGGCGAAAAGCAGCGCCAACGTGCCGGCGGAACTATGTCCGGCGACGTAGATTCGTTTCGGGTCAACTTCGCTCATGCGCGCCAACACGAATTCGAGCGCATTGCGCGCGTTGACCAGACCGGCCTGCGCGGCAAAGAATTGTGTCGCGGCCTTCGACGTCGCGCCGTCTGCTTGCGCGGCTTCCCGCTCGATCTCACCATCCTGGCGAAATGCCACAACCGCGAAGCCGGCTTTGACATAGGGGAGCGATTCCAATTCGCCGGCAGCGGTTGGTGGGGAGGGACCTACCATCAGCGTTCCGCCAGCCGGCCCCACTAGCACGCAGCCGAGCGATTTGGATGCGTGCTGGCCAGCGGGTTCGTAAACTCGCAATTCGCTGTTGTATCCCGGCTGTCCTGGATCCACTTCAGGGGTAACCGTTGCGAAAACGATTCCCGGCTGAGCCGGTCGCGGCTGAAAGGTTATTTGTTCCGGAAATGTCGCGTTGACCACTCCATCGGCAACGCGAACCCGCGCCGTGGCGTCGTCCAGTGCGTAAGGCTCGGCAGGCAGTCGAGGCCCCAAGGCCAACAACACCTGCGGCATCGCCAATTTCCAAATGATTGCTACGGCAGGGATCGCGACAATGAACAAACCGATAAGCATCACAGAAACAGTGGGCGTGGTGCGATTCGCGAGCTTTTTTGCAACGCTTTGGCCCGGCTCATATTGAATAGGCGGGGCGATTGGCCGCGGCGTGATGCTGGGAGCAAACGACGCGATCGCAAAAGACTCGCCGCACTGGCATTTGACTGTCTTGCCCGTCAATTCCTCGCGAAACGGGTACTGCCGCTTACATTTCGGACACTGAATGTTTTGCGGAATCGCAAGTGCAGGCAGGTCGCGATTGGGTTGGGTCAGTTCGCGCTTCTTGAATAGATCGACAATGCCTAGAACGGTACCGGCAAAACCAAACATACGGGTCAATGCAACCAGCCCGTGCAAGATCCGGGCGTTGCCCGGTTCGATTAGCCAACTGACAAAATAAATGCCCACCGCGATCGCCAGAGCCGTTCCTTTTGGCGCAATGCGGGAGACGAACCACAACCCCACCAAGGAACCGACAAGCACAACCAGGCCAACGGCAAGGATGGTGTTGCCGACGGTGTCGGCCAGCAGCAGGCTCGAGGTGTTTCCGACAATGGTATTGGTCGAAAATGTCAACATCGCCCAAGACGAGATCGGCCCGCCGAGACTCGCATTTGCGAACAAACAATTCATCAGCTTTGTCCGCAAAAAAAGAGCAGCGGCATGGGATCGGCAAGTATCCAAGGTACTTCCGACGAAATGCACACACAAGCCGGGCAAGCTCAGCGGATTGCGAGAACAGTCCGAGGGCGCCGGCCTCCTGTTCGCATGGGCGCGCTCGCAAATCGCGGCCGGCAGCGATCGCGACGTCCTCGAGCAAAGCACCGATCCCTTGATCCGCGTGCTAGCGATTGCGAGAGAGATGCGCCAGCCCGATCGTGTAACTCCGAAGTCGCCGGGAGATTTTTTTTTGCGCAGCGTGGAACGAACAGGATCATACCTCGAAGCCAACTCGGCGGTTATACTGGCGCGCATGCCGGCAGATGAGCTATCCGAGACTCGTGGTCTGGCCACGAAGCGCGTGGCTGCCCTGATCGTGCTGCTTCTCGTCGGGTTCTCGCTGGTTCTGAAGCTGCTGGGCCGCACGTTTCTCAGCGATTCAGGGTTTGGCGTTTGGACCGGCGCGTGGACGCACAATACGTCTCAATGGATGGCCGACCCGTACACCTTTTCGCATCTGCTGCACGGCATCTTTTTCTATTGGTTCCTGCTTCCGTCGCGACGATGGCTGACCGTCGGATCCCGTTTCTTCATCGCCTGCCTCATCGAAGCTTCCTGGGAAATCCTGGAGAACTCTCCCTTCATCATCGATCGCTACCGCACCACCACGGCCTCACTCGATTACTATGGCGACAGCATCCTGAATTCGACGTTCGATCTGATCGCGGCGATGGCGGGGTTCTGGCTCGCCTCGAAGTGCAACTGGAAATGGCTGTTGCTCGCAGTCGTGCTGATCGAGCTGCTTTCGCTGTACTTTATTCGCGACAATCTGACACTCAACGTCCTGATGCTGTTTCACCCGTCGGAAGCCATCAAGCAGTGGCAAATGGGGACGTAGGCGAGTAGGT
>JAYVCO010000104.1:0-7937 GCA_043749935.1 Planctomycetia bacterium | reverse complement strand
TAGCACTTTGGGCTGATAAACTTGCGTGTAGGCATACGCTTTGCGATGTCCGTCGACGGCTTCCGGCGATTCCCAATGCTCGTTGAGCAGGAATCGGGTATCGTCGGCGGTCGAGTGGTACACCTCAAAACGTGCGCAGCCCGGCTCCTCGCGCGAGCGGCGGCCTTGTTCCTTCAACAGCTCGCAAACTGTTTCGATGTCGGCCCGATCTTTCACCGTCAGCCAGATGTTCAAGTAAATCATGTTTGTCGTCCAGGAATTCGAGAGTTCAAAGGCGGTTTCTTTGCCTCGCAGCTTTCCGCCAATGTATCGCCACGCGCAACGCGACGCCAGCAGTTTGCGCGCGTGGGGTGGTTGTTGAGAAGGGCCACCCGGCATTAGAATTCGGTCCTTTGCTTGCTCGAGTTGGGAGTCTTTATGCCAGAGCTTCCCGAAGTCGAAACGATGCGGCGCGGTATTTTGCCGATCGTCGGCAGCCGGGTCGAAGACTTCCGCTCGGGCGATTGTGCCAAACGACCAATCCTGATCGCGCCTAGCCCCGCCGTGTTCAAGCGCCGGATCATCGGCAAGAAAATCACGGAAATTGGCCGGGTTGGCAAACGCGTGGTCGTCCATCTGGATTCGGCCGATGCGATGATCTTCGAGCCCCGCATGACTGGCCTGGTGCTGTTGGCCGCTCCACCGACCATCGAGCATTTGCGATTGAAGATCGCGCTGTCAGGCGGAAAGCACAAGGAACTGTTGTTTTGGGATCGCCGCGGCTTGGGCCTGGTGCGATTAGTCACCCCCAAGGAGTTCGGCGCCCTCTACGGGTTGGACAAGCTTGGGCCCGATGCCTTGGCCCTGACCAGCGAGGAACTGCAAAGTCGGCTGGAGACTTCCAAGCGCCCCATCAAAGTGGCGCTCTTGGATCAGCGAGCACTGGCCGGAGTGGGCAATCTCTACGCCAGCGAGATTTTGCACCTGGCCGGCGTCCACCCCGAACGCACGTGTGATCGAATAAGCAGACCTCAGTGGCAGCGCATTCATGCCGCGATCCTGGAAGTGCTCAACCTGGCGATTCGCTACGAAGGCTCGACGCTCGGCGACGGGACCTATCGCAACGCCCTGAACGAGCAAGGCGGCTTTCAGAACCACCACCGCGTCTACGATCGGGCCGGCGAAGTCTGCCTTGGCTGCGGGAAGGCCAAAATCCAACGGATCGTACAGGCCCAACGTTCGACGTTTTTCTGTGCCCACTGCCAAAAGCCTGCGCGGAAACAAAGCTCCTCGGCCGTCGGCCAGTAGCAAACTGCGTTTTCCGGCCTCCGCGGATGGCCCAGATCCCGTGATTTAGAACCCTCAGCCGGATTTGCATCGCGCCGCAGCTTGGTGTCTAATCGGTCTCGACCGCTAGGGAATCACCGCGTTCGTATTTTCCAGGAGGCGAATTATGTCTGACCATCGCATTTGCCCTGATTGTGAAACGACTTCCGAGTTTTCGCGTCGCGAGTTTTTGAAGACCGCCGGAGTCGCCGCGGCCGCAGTGGGTGCCGCGCCGCTCATGGCTCGCGCGGCCGTGTCGCTGCCAGCGGGTTCGACGCCCGAGTCGGTAGCCAAGTTGCTCTACGAATCGCTCAACGACGAGCAGAAAAAAGAGATCTGTTTCGCGTGGGACTTTACCGAAGACAAGCGGGGGTTGCTGCGGACCAGGATCTCGAACAACTGGAACATTACCAAGCCCACGATCGCCAGCGATTTCTACACGAGCGATCAGCAGGCCATGATCAAGCACATCTTCGAGAACATCATCCAAGCGGATTGGCACAAGCGGATCTACAAACAGTTGGAAGATGACGCTCAGGGTTATGGCGAACAGCAGAGCATTGCCTTGTTCGGCAAGCCGGGCGAAAAGTTCGAGCTGGTGATGACCGGCCGGCACATGACTCTGCGCTGCGACGGCAACAGTGCCGAGCACGTCGCCTTCGGCGGCCCAATTTTCTACGGTCACGCCGCCAGCGGTTTCAATGAAAAGCCCAATCACCCGGGCAACGTCTTCTGGCATCAGGCCTTGGCCGCGAACCGCGTCTACGAGATGCTGGATGAGAAACAGCGTAAAAAGGCTTTGGTCGAAAAACTGCCCAAGGAAGAAGCCGTCAGTTTCCAAGGTACCGGCGGCCAGTTCCCGGGTATCGCCGTCAGCGAAATGTCTAGCGACCAGAAGGGCCTGGTTCAGGAAGTGCTGCAAAAGCTGATCGAGCCCTATCGACAGAGCGATCGCGACGAAGCGTTGGCTTGCCTCACCGCCCAAGGCGGCTTAGACAAGTGCGCTCTGGCCTTCTATCGCGAAGGAGACATCGGCAGCGACCAGGTATGGGACAACTGGCGACTGGAAGGGCCATCGTTCGTCTGGTACTACCGCGGTGCCCCGCACGTCCACGTCTGGGTCAACGTGGCGAACGACGCTAGCGTAAAGACCAACGCGTAGCGCGGTTGGCACCGGCAGCAATAATGTCAAACAAAGGCGGCCTCCTGACGTAGGGGGCCGCTTTTTCGTCAAAGCTGACGTAATGCAAGGCCCTTCTCCCCGCGCTATAATGGCCCCATGACCTTCGATGAAGCTCTCAAGCTGGCGCATGCCATCGCCGCGCGGTATGAAACCCGGCTTGGGCAATGCATCTTCAGAGATCCACTTGGCGAACCACCGGGGCGAATCTGGCTGTTGTGTTTCGATATTATTGATGGCCCTCCCGATTGGTGCTGGATGCTTAGTGTCGGCCCAGGAGAGCCAGATGGCTTGCAGGCGACTACAGCACGACCACCTGCTGAAACCTTTCCTTATGCTCAATTCGGCATGAGTGTTCCCGAGGCTCTGCACGGCGCTATGAGCGATAGCCAGAAATCACGTTGGGCGCAATTCAGCTTGCGCCAATTGGTCGTCTGCATAACTTGGTATGGCATCTACGCCGCTATACTCACAAGCCTGCATCTTGCTGACCGACGCCTCTTTCTGACCCTGCTACTTGGGACGCCGGCCCTTCTTGTCATACCCGGATCAGTCGTCCTTTTTGCCCCCAAGCAACGACGCTGGCTGATGCCGATTGCGATAGTTCTCGTATCTGTTGTCGGGGGATTCATCGGCTTGTGGTTGGCGCAAATCCATAATCACGAACTGAAATCGCGTAAGCAGGCTATTCCAGCAAATCCAATTTCAGACTGATGCACTACTCAAAACTGGGATTTGCTTGACAATTCGCCCCTTGCGCGTGATGGTGAAGGCTGAGCGGGCTGCTCACATTTCACGCGGGGCGTTTCATGATCTCACTGGCCATGATCTCTCTGGGGCCACGTCGCTGGTGTCTGGCTGCGTTTTCGGGCCTGGTGCTCGCGGCGCTAGTTGCTCGGAGCGCCCAAGAGACGGAGCCGGCGCCCGATTCGTCGGTTCGCGGATCGGCCGACTTTCCGCTGGAACGCGTGACCTTGACCGATGGCAAGACCTACCAGGGATTGATCGAGTCCGAGGGTCCGGCGAGCATTGAATTCATGGAAGTCCGGCGGCCGCGCGGCAAGCCGATGTTTCTGATCGTGCGGCCGATCGATCGCAAAGCGATCGCTAAATGGGAACGGCTGAGCGAGCCGGAGCAGCAGCAACTGCGCGCCCGGTTGCAAAAGCACAAGCAGCGGGCGCTCATTGATGCCCGCCGCATGGAAGATTTGCAACTGACCGCGACTCGCCGCGACGACAAAGTGGTCTGGCAATACGAGGGCAACGGGTTTTCGCTTGAGAGCACTGCCGACGAGCCGATGACGCGTCGCTCGATCGTGCGGTTGGAGCAGATTTTCACCGCGTATCGTCAGCTTTTTCCACCGCGCTGGACTTCGGCGGCCCACCTGCACGTTCACCTCTTTGGCGCCAGCGAGCAATATCAACAAGCGCTGCGTGAGCTGGGTCTGCACATCAAGAATCCGGCGGTCTACCTGCCCGACAAAAACCTGATTTTGGCCGGCAGCGACATGAACCGATTTGATGCCGAGTTGGCGCAGGTCAGCCGTCAGCACCGTCAGATCAAGCAACAACTCGACGCGCTATTGGCCGAGACGCCCGCCCGGGTCAAAGAGCTGGGCGAAGAGCTCAAGAAGACTGATATTCCGGCCGCCGAACGGCAAAAGATTCTGGTGGCCGAACAGAAGAAATGGGAAGACCAACGCAAGAACGCCCGGCGCACGATCTTGACGCTCGATCGCAAGAACGCGGCGAAGTTCAACGAATTGTCCGGCAAGATGTTCAACCGCCTGGCCCACGAGGCTTTTCACGCCTACTTGGAAACCTTTGTCTATCCAAGGCAGGTTTACGACATGCCGCGCTGGCTCAACGAGGGCCTGGCCCAGATCTTCGAGGCCGGGCTGCTGGAGGCCGACACGCTGCGTATCGACGCGCCCAACCTCGCGGCGCTCGAACAGTTGCAGAACGATTTGCGCGGCACAAGCCCGTTGGAATTGAGCGATCTGCTGGGTGCCGGCAGCGACACGTTTTTATCGGCACATGCCAGCGGCGCTGCCACGTCCCGTTCGTACTATTACTCGTGGGGGCTGGCGTACTTTCTGACTTTCGAGCAGAACCTCGTCGGCACGCCCCAGTTCAACGCCTATCTGAGCCCCGCCGCCGCGACCAAGCCCGCAGTCGAACGCTTCGAAGCCCTCATTGGCGAGCCTCTGGTTGATTTTCAAAAACGGTGGCGCAAGGCCATGCTGAATCTGAAGGCGACGCCGTAGAGCCTCAGTCGCCTTCCATGCCATCGATGGCTTGCAACAGGCGCGTGCTGATCTGTTGCAACCGCTGTTCATCGTGGATCTTACTGCCGGCCTGGTCCGTGACGTAAAACACGTCGACGACCTGATCGAGATACGTGCCAATTTTTGCGACCGCTACCGACAATTCCATTTCGAACAACGTACGGGCGATCGTGAACAGCAGGCCCAGACGATCCGAAGCGAAGATGTCGAGAATCGTGAAGCGATCCGACGTGCTGTTGTCGATCTGCACGCGCGTCGGCAACTTATTGAGCGCGGCGCGATCTCGATCCGCGGCGCTGCGCCACACTTTGCGAAACTCGGGAGATGCACCGTGCGCGGACCGTAACGACTGGATCAAAGCCTGACAGACCACGTCGAGCCGCGCCATGGGCGGCGCCTCGGCAAAGTCGGGATCGTTGACATAAAAACGATCTAGCACCAGGCCGTCGGCCAGCGTGTTGATCTCGGCCGACAGAATCTGCAAGCCCTGGCTCGCCAGCGCACCCGTCAACTTGTGAAACACGCCGGGCGTGATCTGTTCGTGCGTGCCAACCACGAATTCCACGGTTCGGCTCTCGCTGAGATAGCGACCCGAGGCGTGTACTTCGCCGTCCGAGAGGCTGTGCAAGTCGCGCAATTCCGCCGCGATGCGATCGGGCGGCGAATAGAAAGCATAGGCGTGGGGCAACGCATCGATTTGCCGGGCGAACCACTTTTGATCCTGTTCGCCCGCCAGCTTGGCGCGCACCGCGGCACGCCGCCGTTCGAGCCGCTCCCCCGAGTCGCTGGCCGGCGCATCGCCAGCCAGATGCTGCATGGTGCGCTTATAGAGATCCGACAGCACCTCGGCCTTCCAACTGTTCCACACACCGGGCCCAACCGCCGCGAAATCGGCCGCGGTGAGCACGAACAGCATGTCGAGTACTTCGGGCGAGCCCACGTCGACCGCGAACCGCACCACCACCTGGTCGTCGCTCGTGTCGCGCCAAAATGCCAGGTGCGACATGACCAGGTGCTTGTGGACCAGAAGCTTGAGCGCCTCGGCTTCGCGCAGAGGCAGCTGCAGCCGCCTGGCCGTTTCGTCGGCGATGCGCAGACCCACCTCGCTGTGGTCTTCCACGAACCCCTTGCCCAAGTCGTGGATCAACAGCGCCAGGTGAAGCGTCCGTTTTTGTTTGATACCCCGATACACTCGGCCCAGCAGTCCAGGATCGGAGATGAACTCGGTAGCCCGTTCGACCGCCAAGATACAGTGCTCATCGACCGTGTACTTGTGATATTCATTGAATTGCAGCAAGCAGCGGGCATGCGTAAACTCGGGAATGATTTTCTCCAGCACACCCAGCTCGTGCAGCCTTCTGAGCAACTCGCCGAGCCGACCCGGTTGGGAGAGCAGCGACAAAAACTGCTTGCAGATCTCGGGGCTGACTTCGCCCTTGAATTGGGGCACCGCGGCCCGGATCTTTTCCCAAGTTGCCGGAGCGATCCGCTTGCTATGCCAATTGGCCAGATCGCAGAGCCGGAGCACTTCACTCAGATCGTTTTGTAGTTTCAACAATCCGCGGTCGGTGGCGACGATTTGCTTGGGGGTGACGCGATAATCGCCTTCGACCTGATGGCTGAAAATCGTGCCCCAAAGATTGCCCCAGGCCTGGCCCGGCCGCGCGGTGGCCACGAAGTTGCTCACCACGCTCCGCACGCTCCGTGTGTGGCGAAAGTACTCGCGCATGAACTGCTCGACGGGCAAGATGCCCTCGGTGCCTTCATATCCATAGAGCGTCGCCAGGCGGACCTGCTCCGATCGGTCGAGCACGTCTTGCGATTTGCCCGCGTGAAAGTGCATTTCGTTGCGCAGCCGCAACAGAAACTCGGTCGCGTCGCGAACCGTGCGCTGGTCCTCCTTCGTAATCGCACCGAGCAACTGCAAAGCGTCGGGATCCGTCGCGCCATGCCGGGCAAACCCCAGCCAGCGCAACAATTGCAGATCGCGCAATCCGCCGCGCGAGCGTTTGATGTTCGGTTCGAGCAAGTAGACGGTTTCGCCGTATTGCGAGCGTTCCTTGCGGCGTGCGTCTTGGATGGTCTTGAACAGGCCCTTGTAATGACGCCGGGTGCGGCGCTGAAACTTGTCGATGAACGTCTGGAACAACTTCGAGCTGCCGGCCAAAAAACGCGATTCCATCAGAGAGGTGCAAACCGGAGCGTCTTCGGCCGCAAGCTTGCACGCCTGATTGGGAGTGCGCACGCTTTGCCCCAGCTCCAGCCCGGCGTCGAACAAGTCTCGCAGCAACCGGCTGGCCAGCGGAAACACCGACGATTCGGCTCCGCGAGCGTGCAAGATCATCAGATCGACGTCGGAGTACGGCGCGACGTCGCGGCGGCCATAGCCCCCATGAGCCACGAGCGCGATTTGCGATCGAAACTCTTCGGAACCCTTGGGCCACAGATCGGCCAAGGCGGCCTCGTACAAGTCGAGCACCACACCGTCGAGCAATTCGGTCAGCCGGGTGCAGATCTGAATGCCGGGCGAACCGGCCAGGTGCTGCTGCTTGATCTCTTCGCGTTCTCGCAGCAGCCGTTGCCGTGCATCGAGTAGCGACTCGCGGAATGTAGGGCTAGTGGACATGGCAACGGGCGAACCAAGTTGACCGGCGTCTAAAGAACTTTCCATCCTGGCCGAATCTTGATGCGCGCCAGCGCGCCTCAGATCGCGTGTTCTCCCGTCTCACCAGTGCGAATCCGTATCGTGTTTTTCAATTCAGAAACAAAGATCTTGCCATCGCCGATTTGCCCCGTCTGGGCCGTTCGCATGATGGTCTCGAGCACGGCTTGCAGATTGTCGTCGGGCACGGCCACCTCCAATTTTACCTTGGGGATGAACTCGACCTTGTATTCCGTGCCGCGATACATTTCGGTATGGCCTTTTTGCCGTCCGAACCCCTTCACGTCCGTGACCGTCATGCCGTTGACGCCTAGCGCGGCCAGGGCGTTTTTAACGTCTTCGAGCTTGTAAATCCGGATGATCGCTTCGACCTTTTTCATAAGATCTGCTTTCATGTGAACATGGTAAGGCCTCGCCGCACGGGGGTGCCGTGCGGCGAGGTTGGAAAAATCAACGGCGAATCACGCTCCTCCAGGGGAGCGATCAAAGGTAAATGTAACCT
>JAYVCO010000103.1:0-2305 GCA_043749935.1 Planctomycetia bacterium | reverse complement strand
CTCTGTGCGCAATTGGCTCATACTAGCCATGGCCGTGATGACGTTGCTGACCGGACGGACTGGCGCGATTGCCGCGGAGCCTGCGCCGGCAAAAGTTGTCGATTTGTCGTTGCTCGTTGCATCCGGCTATCCTGGTCCTTGGCCGGCGGCCGGATTCCCGCCGTTTCACATCAACCACTATCTGCAAATCGGTCCGCTCAGCGCTTACAACAGCGATATCTTGGCACTCGACGGCAACACCGGCACGCAGCTCGACGTCCCACCACACTCGATCCCGCACCCCGACACCGGGCTGCCCAACGCGGGACCCTATGGCCGAGTCTTCACCGACAAAGTTCCGGCCTGGCAATTCGGTGGCGAGGCGTGCGTCATCGATTGCCGCGACCTGCGCGACGGAAAATCCAACGGCCGTAGCGAATTGGTCACGAAGGATCGCATCATTGCTTGGGAGAAGCAGCATCGTCCTTTAGGGCCAGGCGACGTGGTGTTGTTCTACAGCGGCTATACGAACAAGTATTTTCAGCCGTTGCCCGCGGGCCGGCGCTTTCTGAACGAGCCGGTCGAAGGATTGACGCCCGCCTGGCCTGATCCTGACCCGGATTGCATGGAGTACCTGGCCAGCCGGAAAGTCATGACGCTCGGCACCGATAGCGCGAGCATGGGTCCGTTGCCCGACCTGGCGGAACCGACGCACCTGGCAGGCCTGAAGTATGGAATGATCTGGACCGAATCGGCCACTGGGCTCGATCAACTGCCAACGACGGGCGCGTTCTATTGTATGCTCGGCCCGAAACACGCCGACTGCCCGTACAGCGAGGGTCGCGCGCTTGCGATCGTGGGAGATCCCCTGGCAAAGCGGTTGATCGATTCGGCCCGCAAGAAGCAAGTGGCCGACCTGTCGGTCGTTCTGTCGACGGATCTGCCCGTTTCCTGGCCCGGACGCGGCGCCGGCAATCATCGCCAGAACTATTTGAAAGTGCCGCTGTTTTTGGCTACGAACTTGGGCATCTATCACACGACGCACATGCTCGACGCCAACACTGGCACGCACCTGGTTCCACCCGCATACGCCTTGCCGCCGACGGGCTTCGACAACCGAAGTTATGCCCCGGACATCCAAGCGTGGCTCGCCGAATACGAACAAAAGTATGGGCCGCGCAGCACCAGCGACATCACCGCCGAGAAAGTGCCCCTGGAGCAAACATGCGGGTGGGCGCGGGTGATCGATGTGAAACATCGCCCCGGCACGACCAGTCAAAGTAGTTGGCCGCAATCTCCCGAAATCACGGTGGCGGACATCCAACAATACGAGAAACAGGAAGGTGCACTCAAGCCCAACGAGATCGTCATTTTTTCGTGTGCATACAACGACACCTACTTCAAGCCGCTGCCGCGCGGCTTGGCTTGCATGTCCGAGCCACTCGAAGGGAAGCGCGAAGGTTGGCCAGCGCCTGGACCAGAAGCCATCGTATATCTGGCCAGCAAAGGCATTCGTTGTGTCGCGACCGACGGGCCAACCCTGGGAGGCGCCGAGCCCAAGCGGGCGCTTGCAACCTATTGGGCATTGGGCAGCAAGGGCATGGTCGGCGTCGAGTTTCTAATTGGCGTCAGTAAGTTGCCCAAACAGTCCTATTTCATTTTCGCCCCGGTCAAGGTTCGCGACTGTCATGGCGGACCAGGTCGCGCAATCGCGCTGTTTTGAATCGCGGGCTTACTCACTCGAGTCGTCATTGGAATCGCCTGTGCGAAGAAAACCACGGAGTCGCGATAGGTATCTTGATCCGTTGCGGGACTGGGTGCGATTCGTCTACACTCAGGCCTGTTCTGATTCAAGCGCTCGCGCGTCGTCTACGTTCGCAGCTCCCGTATGGCGATTCACCTTTCTTGCCCGCATTGCCTCAGCACGTTGCACATTCCGGACGGATGCGAAGGAATGGCCGCCAAGTGCCCAAGTTGCGGGTCCGATTTTGTCATTCCCGGCAATAAACCTGCGATGGTCGCGGCCGTGGTTTGTCCGGTAATCGCGCCAGCCGTAACCGCGATAACTCTAGCCGACGTCGAACGGGCCAGGCTGGCAGCCGAGCAGGCGGCGGTCGACGACCTGGCGCTGCATATCCGGCTCACGGAGGCCAAACGTTACCGGCAGCGCCAAGCAACCAGGAATTCGACGCTCGAGCTGTTTCGCTCGGGTCGGGGCGCACTCGACCACACGGTGAGCCGCGTTGGTGGTTTTTTCCTGGCCCTGACGATTGGGGCCTCGCTGCTAGTGTTATTCGTCAGCCTGTTTTCGCCGTCTGCTTTCGGA
>JAYVCO010000102.1:0-20439 GCA_043749935.1 Planctomycetia bacterium | reverse complement strand
ATTCGTTCGTTCGCAAGCCATTGTTTTCTCGTGAAGGAGCCGGCGTTTCGCTGATCGTCGGCAATCAAGTGATTGCCAACACTTGGGACGGCGAAGAGGGCCCTTTCATCCACCAAGCTTTTCGCCCGCTCCCTTCGTTCGATGGAAAACACGCTGTGATTGGTAGTTGGATGATCAACGGCAGCGCCAGCGGGATCGGCATCCGCGAAAGCGAAGGCCTGATCACAGGCAATACGAGCCGGTTTGTGCCGCACATGTTCGGCTAACGACCGCGATCACGCTTGGGTAGGCTTTTGTGACTTCCACCCACAAACAGGCCATTCAATCGTGGTTCATACTGCCCCGCGCGGCAGCCGCTCGGAAAACTGGAACTCGCCGTGGCAGTTTTGGCAACGATAAATCGCGAGTTTGCCCAGCAATTCGTGCTGCTCGTGCCGAACTGGCGTCAGCCCCAACTGCCAACCGCAGGCCGGACAAGCTCTAAACAGCCCAGGGCCCGACGGCCAGGCGAGGATTCCCGCGTTTTTGATGAGGAATGACGCGCGCATGCTTGGTATATTAACGCCAGTCCAAATTGCGGCACAACGGCGCCCCTGGCGGTGGTGACGCAAGGAACGGACAGGGCGGAGCCGGTGCTTGGAACGCGCCGCGCTTTGGACCCCCAGGGATCGACGAATTACGGCAACGGAACGGGCGAGAGGCAAATCGGCCGTTGGCACGCTGCATCGCTGTGAGTGCGCGCCGAAAAGTTCTTCGGAAATCGCTGTCCCGCCGGGTATCAAAATGCAATCTCTACTTCGCGTAAGAGCCTTGCAAAGTGCGCGCATCGCCAGAACCCTGACCTTCGAGCCACTGGAAGACCGGCGCATGCTGTCCGCGGCTCCTTGGCAAAACGCCGCCCTGCCGCTCGACGTCGATCAAAGCGGCTCGGTCGTGCCGCTCGACGCGCTGATTGTTGTCAACGAATTGCTGCTGACGGGTCCCCGGCACCTGACTCCGCTGGTGGAAGGTCGTCCGACGAACTATATCGACACCAACGGCGACGGCATGCTTTCGTCGCTCGACGCTTTGACAGTCATCAACCGCTTGCTGACTCCGCCCGAAGTCACGTTGACCACGCTGACGCCCTTCAGCCTCGATCTCACGCCACGAGTGACCATTTCGGCCAGTGGCCCGGCCGCAATTCCCGATGGCACCGCGGTCGTCGTGGACGTCGACCTGAACAACAACGGCTCGTTCGCCGACCCGGGCGAGTCGAATCGAACCGTGGAATCGCTGTTCCAAGGCGCGGCCGACTTCGCCCTGAACCCGGCCTTGCCCACCGACCCTGCTGCGGGACCCTACACGATTCAAATGCGGGCCCACGTGGTCGATTCCGACGGCGTCGAAGGCGTTAGCGCAACGCAATCGTTGCTGATCGACACGACGACCTCTGACGCGTTGAAGAATTACGTGCAAACGCCCGATGCGTCGTATCACTATTCCGTTGCCAATACAGTCGTCACTCCGCAGTACACGTTTTACGTGCTCGACATGACGAGCCAAACGTGGCGCAGTTCGGCCGACGTGAACAAGCCGGTATGGCGGCATTGGTTGGACGTGTACGTGCCGGCCTCCTCCGTGGGCACGACCGCCTTGCTGAGCATTACCGGGGGCAATAATACCTTCGGCACGCCATCGTCCACGCCCGACCCCACGATGGTGCAGTTGTCGCTCTTGACCCACACGGTGGTCGCCACGCTGCACACGATTCCGAGCGAACCGTTGATCTTCACCGACGAAACGACAGGTCGCTCCGAAGACCAGATCATTGCCTACACCTTCGACAAATTCATGGACAATCTGGGTCAGCCGGGCAACGAGACCTGGCCCGTGCTGGTGGCGATGGTCAAGAGCGCGGTGCGGGCGATGGACACCGTGCAAGTCTTTGTTCCGCAAAAGGTCGCCGGCGCCCATATCGATGATTTTCTCGTGACCGGCTATTCCAAGCGCGGTTGGACGACCTGGCTCACCGCGGCGGTCGACGATCGGGTCAAAGCGATCATTCCCGGCGTGTTCGACAATTTGGACCAAGGAATTCAGATGGTCCACCACTACGGCGTGTACGGCTTTTTCTCGCCCGCTGTGCAGGATTACAACAACTTGCACATTTTCGATCGCATCCTGACCCCCGAGGGGCAGGAGCTGTCGAAGATCGTCGACCCGTATCGTTATCTGAATAACGGACGATTTACGATTCCCAAGCTACTGATCAACTCGGCGGGGGACGAATTCTTTGTCTCCGATTCGGCCCAGTATTATTTCGATGACCTGCCGGGCAACATCAACTACGTGCGCTATTTGCCCAACACGGGTCACAGCCTCGACGCGCGTGCCATCACCAGCACAACCACTTTCTACGACGCAATACTCAACAATGCGCCCCTGCCCAAGTTTTCTTGGAACGTGCAGGCCGACGGCGCGATTCAGATGCACTCAATCGATGTTCCCTCGCAAGTCGTGATGTGGCAGGCGACCAATCCGGTCGCGCGCGATTTCCGCCATCTATTCAATCCCCAAATCGTCTGGAACAGCTCCGCTCTGGCGGATACTGGTAACAATACCTACATCGCCGACCCGCCGATGCCAAACTCAGGCGCGACGGCTTACTTCATCGAGATGACCTATCCCAGCCTCATTCCGGGCATGCCGTATGTGTTTACGACGGAAATCCGCGTGGAGTCGACGCTGCCGCTTTATGCGTGGCCATTTCCCTCAGGGTTCCCCACATCAACAGCCACCGCCGCTTCAAGCACGGCAACCAGCGATACGACGGGATTCGACGTGGTAGCCTCGGGGCTCTCGATGCATGCGTCAACGGTCGCCACGTTGTCCGATAAAGTGGCTAACTCGCAACTGTCCCTCTCGACCTCCGCGCAAAACGGCTCGGCGGTTGTGAGCAACGCGACGCCGGTTGTCTCCCTGGCAAGCCTGGAAGACGACCCGCTCTATTCAACTGAATCGCCCATGCTGGCAAGTTTGGCGGATGCCGTGTTCGGCTCGACGAACGAAGACGAGTTGAGTTGAGGCAGCGCGGGAAGATCCCTCGCTCGCGCGTCGGATTAGTGTGAAGAATCGCTCTGCCTGAACCTACTCGACGGTCACGCTCTTTGCCAGGTTTCTGGGCTTGTCGACATCGCAGCCGCGGAGCACGGCGATGTGGTAGGCGAGCAGTTGGAGCGGAATGATCGTGACGATCGGTTGCAGAAAATCCTCGACGTGAGGCACTTCGATCACGTCGTCGGCCAGATCGGCCACGCGCGTGTCCCCCTCGCAGACCACGGCGATCACCGGTCCGCCACGGGCTTTGATCTCTTCCAGGTTCGACATCACCTTGTCGTAGACGAAGCCCTGGGGAATCAGCACCACGCTGGGCGTGTGTTCGTCCACCAGCGCAATCGGGCCGTGCTTCATCTCGGCCGCCGGATAGCCTTCGGCGTGGATGTAACTGATTTCCTTGAGCTTCAGCGCGCCTTCGAGCGCCGTCGGAAAATTGTATTGCCGGCCGAGGTACAAAAAATTCGTGCAGTGGCAATATTTACCGGCGATCCGTTTGACGACGTCGTTGGTTTGCAAAGCCCGCTCGACGTGTTGGGGTAGTTCTTGCAGGCGTTCGATGATCCGCATGCCGGCGTCGAAGCCAAGATTGCGCAGCCGGCCGAAATAGAGGGCCAGCATGGCCAGCGTGACGCATTGCGAGGTGAACGCTTTGGTCGAGGCCACGCCAATTTCGGGGCCTGCGTGCAAATAAACGCCGCCGTCGGCCGCTTGCGCGATCGAGCTGCCCACGACGTTGCAAATCGCCAGGGTTGGGTGTCCCTTGCGTTTGATCTCGCGTAGCGCCGCCAAGGTATCGGCCGTTTCGCCGCTCTGCGTGATCGCGAACAGCAATGTGTTGTTGTCGAGCGGCGGATTGCGATAGCGCAACTCGCTGGCATATTCAACTTCGACCGGAATCTGGGCCAGGTCTTCGATCAGGTGCTCGCCCACGAGCGCCGCGTGCCAACTGGTGCCGCAAGCCGTAAGCAAGAAGCGGTTCAGCGATCGCAACTGTTGTGGCGAGAGATTCAAGCCGCCGAACACGGCCGTGGCTTCATCCAAGCTGAGCCGGCCGCGCATGGCGTTGCGAATCGTGTCGGGCTGCTCGAAAATCTCCTTGAGCATGTAGTGTGGATAGCCGTCGAGCTGCACATCGTCGGCCACCATGTCGAGCACGCGAACCGTATGGGCCACGTGCGTTTGTTCGCGATCGACCACGCGCAGCGAGTCGGCCGTGACAACGGCCAGCTCGTGGTCCGCCAGATAGACGATTTTGTCGGTATGGCCCGCCAAGGGCGAGGCATCGCTGGCGATGAAATGTTCTCCTTCGCCGACCCCCACGACCAACGGGCTGCCCAGCCGCGCGGCGATGATCACGTCGGGATAATCGCGAAACAAAATGGCCAGTCCGTACGTGCCGTGCAACTGCGAAAGAGCCTGGCGCACCGCCTCGACCAGCACTTTGTGGTGCGGAGCGATTCCGCCATCGAGATTCTTGGCCGCAGGCTTGCCTTTTCCGTGAGCTGTTTCGCGAGTCAGTTGTTCGTCGAGGCAACTGGCAATCAGGTGGGCAATCACCTCGCTATCGGTGGCCGAGCGGAAGCAGTAGCCTTCGCTTTCGAGCCGAGCCTTCAGCGGGCGGAAGTTTTCGATGACCCCATTGTGAACGACCGCGACAGCCGAATCGCCGCCAATGTGCGGATGAGCGTTGATGTCGGTGGCCGGGCCGTGCGTGGCCCAGCGGGTGTGGCCGATGCCCACGTGGCCGGGCGACGGGACTTCGGCAAGCGTGTGGACCAGATTGTCGAGCCGTCCGGCCCGCTTGGTGACCGCCAGCAGGCCGTGATTGAGCGTGGCGATGCCAGCACTGTCGTAGCCCCGATATTCCAGGCGGCGCAGACCCTCAATCAGGTAGCCGGTAGCATCGCGTGACCCGATATAACCGACAATTCCACACATTTCAACGACACTCCTCGAAAGCCGGCAGGGCAACGCAACACCGTTTGCGCGAAAAATCACGCCCTAAAGCCTAGCATACACCTTCCGATCCGGATGCTTCAGAATTCGCAGGTTTGACCGGCAATTATTGCTCAAATGCCCACGTGCGAGGGGGGGCGCCGGGAGCGAAAACCTCTCTTTCTTGAAACTCCCGGGTTCGGCTATGGTTTAGGGCCTAAGGACCGGCCCCGCCCGGGCCATGGATGGAGCATCGGCCATGTCGCAAGCAGCACCCCGGTTACGCGTCCGCTCGACCAGTTATGTGGTCATTCCAGCCAGGTTGGCTTCGAGCCGGCTGCCGCGCAAGCTACTGCTCAACGAAACGGGCAAGCCGCTGGTGCAGCACACCTACGAAGCCGCCCTGCGAGCCGCCAAGCCGTCGGGCCTGTGCGTGGCTGCCGATCACGAGGAAATCGCCGCCGCAGTGCGCGTTTTCGGGGGCGAAGTTCAAATGACCAGCCCGCATTGCGCGAGCGGCACCGATCGCGTGGCGGAGGTTGCGAGGAATTTGAACGACGTCGACATTCTGGTCAACGTGCAGGGGGATGAGCCCGAGTTGGCCGGTTCGAGCATCGATCGGGTGATCGAACTGCTCGAAGAAAACCCCCAGATGGTGATGTCGACGTTGGCCACGCCAATTCGCAATCGCCAGCAACTGAACGATCCGGCCTGCGTGAAAGTCGTGTTCGACGAACGCGGACGTGCATTGTATTTCAGCCGCAGTGCGATCCCGCACGCGCGCGAGTGGCACGACGAACTGCTTGCGGCCGATCCACCCCATTTCTACCAGCACGTCGGCCTCTACGCCTACCGCCGCGAATTCCTGTTGCAATTGGCGGCTTTGCCACGCACGCCGCTGGAAAAACTCGAAAATCTCGAGCAACTGCGCGTGCTGGAAAATGGCCATGCGATTGCTGTTGGCGTGGTCGACGAACCGACCGTTGGTATCGATACGCCCGAGGATTATCGGGCGTTTGTCATTCGCGCCCTCTCGCGATAAGATGACCTTCCAGGGATCAGCATTCCTGGCCCCGCCTTACTAGGCTGCTCGGGAATTGTCCGAGTGCTCCAACGTCGTTTTTCACGCTCGCAACTGCTTGCGCAAGTGGGCACAACACTCGAAACTTGGCAGGTTTCATGACCAAACACATTTTCGTCACCGGCGGTGTGGTGAGTTCATTGGGCAAGGGGCTGACCAGCGCCTCGATCGGCATGTTGCTCGAGCAGCGCGGCCTGCGGGTGCGGATGCAGAAGCTCGACCCTTACATCAATGTCGACCCCGGCACGATGAGCCCCTACCAGCACGGCGAAGTGTATGTGCTCGACGATGGCAGTGAGACGGACTTGGACCTGGGCCACTACGAGCGGTTCACGTCGGGGCTCACCAGCCGCGACAGCAACTGGACCGCCGGCAAGATCTACGAGACGGTGATCAACAAGGAGCGGCGCGGCGAGTTCTTGGGCAAGACCGTGCAGGTAATTCCGCACATTACTAACGAAATCAAGAGTTGCATTCGCAAATTGGCCGACGACGACGTGGATGTTGTGATCACCGAGATCGGCGGCACGGTGGGCGATATCGAGAGTCAGCCGTTCCTCGAAGCAATCCGCCAGTTTTCGCTCGACGTCGGCAAGCGAAACTGCCTGTACATTCACCTGACGCTGGTGCCCTATTTGAAGGCTGCCGGTGAATTGAAGACCAAGCCCACGCAACACTCGGTCGGCCAGTTGCGCGAGATCGGTATTCAGCCCGACGTGTTGATCTGCCGCACGGAACGCTCGCTCAGCCGCGAAGATCGCGAGAAGGTCGCGCTGTTTTGCAACGTGCCGATCGAGGCCGTGATTGAAGAAAAGGATAAGGATTTCTCGATTTACGAAGTCCCGCTGAGTCTGGTCGACAACAAGCTCGACGAGTTGATCGTCGACGCCCTGGGCCTGCCGGCCGACAAGCTGGAGCTCGACAATTGGCGCGAACTACTGCACAACCTGCGCAACCCGGCCCATGAAATCAGCATTGCCGTGGTGGGCAAATATGCCGAGCACCGCGATGCCTATAAATCGGTTTACGAAGCGTTGGATCACGCCGGAATTGCTCATCGGGCTCAAATCCGCATTCAACGCATTCAGAGCGAATCGATCGAGCAGGAAGGTCCAGAGCGGCTGTTGGCAGGCTACGACGGCCTGCTGGTACCGGGCGGGTTTGGCGAGCGGGGAATCGAGGGCAAGGTCGAGGCGATCCGCTTTGCCCGCGAGCGGGAGATTCCGTTTTTCGGTATTTGCCTGGGTATGCAGTGCGCGGCGATCGAGTTTGCCCGCAATGTCGTCGGCCTGGCCGGCGCGCATTCCACCGAATTCAACAAGGACACCCCGCATCCCGTAATCTGCCTGTTGGACGAACAGAAGACGATCACGGACAAAGGGGGCACGATGCGGCTGGGCGCCCAGAGTGCCCGATTGGCCGCCGGCAGCAAGTCGGCCGCCAGCTATGCGAGCGAAACGATTTCCGAGCGTCACCGGCATCGCTACGAATTCAACAATCTCTATCGCCAGCAGTTCGCTGCTAACGGTTTGCTGGTCGCGGGCACCAGCCCCGACGGCTCGCTGGTTGAAATCATCGAGTTGGAAGATCACCCCTGGTTCGTGGCCGTGCAATTCCATCCCGAATTCAAATCGAAGCCAACCGCCGCCCATCCGCTTTTCGCCGGATTCATCGGCGCGGCCGTGGAACGGCACCTGTCGCGTGGCAGCGCGGCGCAGCGGGTGTAGGCAGAATCTCGCTCATTGTTTGCGATGTGGGCTGGTGTACGGCTAGAATCCAGTCAGCTCTTTCTAGCTGCCCTGGAGAAATTCGCCATGAGCCGACAGCGGATGCGTGTGTTCTGCGTCATGGCAATGCTCGGCCCTGCCGCGCTCCTCATCTCGTCAGCGATGTTGCGAGCGGATGAACAGGAAGACGACGATGGACCTGGCTTTGCCGTCCGCATTGTCGACGAACAGGGACATCCTGTGAAAGGTGCTAGAGTCGCGACTTGGTTCTATTTTGACGTAGGCGATTCCACCTGGAAATCGGAAGGTGAAGTCGCGTCAGGTGCCGAAGGCATCGCCCGGTTCGGAAAAGGAAGCGCGAATCTCGATTATTTCTGTGTCAGCGCAATTGACGCCACGGGCAAGCATACAGGCATCGCCAATCTGAAGCCGGCCGGACCGTGGAACCCAGCACCAACGATTGTTCTGCGCCCGGCCTGCAAGGTCCATGGGAATTTGATTTCTTCGGATCTTGCGAAAAGCCAAAAACCGTTGGGCCTGACGGACATCAGTCTGAATCTTGAGGACAAGCGAGTACAAGGCTCTGGGGAAGAAAATGGCGGGCGATTCGAACTCCTCTTGCCCCCCGGCCAATTCGATCTTGAATCCCACAGCAGCAATACTCATTCCGTAGGCACTCTGCTCGTCATCGAACCTGGTCGGGAGGTATTGGATCTCGGCGACATCGATCTGCCGGCCACGCGTGTGGCGCTGTTGCAAGGAGAGCCCGCACCGGCCTTGGCCGGCATTGTGGCCTGGAAGAACAGCCAGGGAGTGAAACTGACCGATTTGCACGGCAAATGGGTGTTGCTCGATTTTTGGGGATATTGGTGCGGACCCTGTGTCGGCTCGATGCCTGACCTGATGAAGTTCTATGACCAGCATAAAGTTCATGGCTTGGAAGTGGTTGGAGTGCATGTTGACGTGCCCGAGGATGCGGGTCTGGGCGTTGTCGACTCGGTCGACAAGCTTGATGAAAAACTAGCCGAAGTTCGCAAAGAGCTTTGGAAGGGCCGGGATCTGCCGTTTCCCGTAGCATTGGTCCGAGCACAACAGGTGCCTTACGGGCCGCGGATTGCGAAAAACGCCCGCTGTCAGGCGTGTGCGGATTACGGAGTCACCAGTTACCCGACGCACATCCTGATCGATCCCCAAGGCCGGATTGTGGGCAAGGTCCAGCCGCGCCATGCGGAAGGTCGCGCGAAGATCGAAGAGCTGATGGGGCTCAGTGTGACCAAGCCAGAATAATTAGCGCCATGCCCGGCAGTAGGATGTTTTTGGCTTCCGTGCCAAGACGGCCCGGTCCCTGGAGACTTGCAATCCCTTAAGGGATACACGGGCAGGTAAATAAACAGTTGGATCCCTAACTGCCGGGCATGGACGCTGAAAGTTTCAACTCGACAACTCGTCGAAGAGCTGTCGGAAATTTGGCATGCGTTCTTCGAGGTAGGCGAGCCACGCGCGGGGATTCCAGATCTCCACGCAGACGCCCGCACCCACTACGATGACTTCTCCTCCTTGATCGACTTGCAGAAATTCACGAAATCCGTCGGGAATCGAGAGTCTTCCACGGCCGGCCAACTGCACCGTTTTGTGCCGTGTCGAGAGCAGTCGACTGAGCAACTGCACCTCTTCGATCCGTCCTTCGAGCTTTCCGGCCCGCATCTTGCTTTTGACGAGCTCCACTCCCTCGTCGAGCTTGACCTGCCACGCCGCCGAATTCCACAAACTCAAACAGCCAGGCCGTTCCTTGGCCAAAATGCAATCCGCCCCGCCGTTCATCAGCGGGTCGACCAACTCGTTGGGTATCGAAAGCCGGTGTCGTTCGTCGAGCGTCCTGGGGAACTCGCCGAGGATGAATTCCTGCGGTACGGACATCGTGCGATCGACTTCCCCAACGGGTTACTGGCTGCCCCAGGGGCGAGCCGAACAAAGCCAACTTTTCAGCCATTTCTATGGCAGTGGGCAAATTTCCCATCATCTTCCGCACTTTTTGGCCATCCTTGGGTTTATTTCCCACGGCGTTGAGTGTATCACCTGACCCTAAGTTTGCAACCAGTTTGTGAAAAGTTTTTTCGAGTCGACGGATCCTCCCGCGCAAAAACTCCAGACACTCGATGGTGACAGGAGTTGCGCGTGCTAGCGGCCCAGCTAATTTGTGCGGGAAAGCACAGCCTGCTTGCGCTTGGGATTCTGGCCCAATTTAGGTACAGTCCGGCCCCTAGCGTTTTGAGTCTGATCCCTCCCGGCGACCGCAATTGGTAAGTGGGGCGGGGGCCCATTTTCTTGCGCTTGAACGAAACTGTCACCACGAACCGAGACCCCACGCGTGTCGCGCAAACGCCCGCTTTCCGAATCGGTGGTCATCACAGGCATCGGCCTGATTGCCTCGGTCGGTAATGATCGTGAGACGGTCTGGCGCGCGGTCCGCGAAGGCCGCAGTTCCGTGCGGCGATTGAACGACTTGCCAGGCATTCCCGACGGGCTGTTGATCGGTGCGCCGGTCGACATGCCGCTATCGACGCCCGACGAATTGAAAGTGTTGGCGTTGGCTGAAACGGCCGCCGCCGAGGCGCTCGACGATGCGCGGCTCGAACACGCGCGGATTCGCCCCGATCGTTTCGGCTGTGCCATCAGCGGGCACATGGGCGACACAGGCTGGTGCGTCGAGCGTGCCGGTTTGGACCATTTGTATCCGCCACGGACGATTCCCTGGTGGGAGCAATGGTTGCCGAACACGGCCTGTTCGCAAATTGCCAATCGATATGGATTGTATGGTCCCCGGCTGTGCCATTCGACGGCCTGCGCCAGTGGCCTGATCGAAGTCCTGTCCGCCACGCGCGCGATTCAGGACGGCCAGTGCGACATTGCCCTGGCCGGTAGCGCCGAAGGCTTTCATTCGCTGTTCGCCGCTGGTTTTCGTCAAATGCGCGTCCTGGCGCATCACGACGATCCGCAGCAGGCGTGCCGCCCATTTGATTTGGGTCGACAGGGCTTTGTAATGGGCGAAGGCGCGGCCATGTTCGTGCTCGAACGTCATAGCCACGCGTTAGCCCGTCGGGCCCCGATTTACGCCGAGGTGGCCGGCGGCCGCTTGTTGGCCACGGCGCACCACATGACTGGGCTGGACCTGGAAAGCGACGCGTTGGCCTACCTGATTTCCGAGGCCCTGCGCGTCGCGCGCATCGCTCCGCACGAAATCGGCTATATCAGTGCCCACGGCACTGGCACGCAGCAAAACGACGTAGCCGAAACCCGTGCGATTCGCCAGTCGATGGGCCGAGCCGCGGATTCGCTGTGTGTCAGCGCGACCAAGTCGATCCTAGGGCATTTGATCAACGCGGCCGGCAGCGTGGAGTTGGCGATCACGGCCCTAGCGATGCGCGACGGCTTTGTTCCGCCCACGTTGAACCTGACTCGGCCCGACCCCGAGTGCGATCTCGATTGCATTCCTCTGGTTGGCCGCCAAAACTCGTTCGCCTGCGCGCTCAAGCTTTCAGTGGCCTTTGGCGGCTCGCTGGCTGCCGTCGTGCTCAGGCGGCCGGAAAACGCTCGCTCGGGCCTGGGCGACCCGAAACTTTGGGCTGCCTAACGGGTTTTAATTCGTAGCGGCTCGCTCGGCGTTTCCGTGCATTTCTCTCTCGACGAAGCGTTTCGTGCGCCTCGACTATCTGCGGACAATTTGACTTGCTGTCGCCTGACGCGGTAGGCTTGAACTGTGGACTGCCTCGAGCAGATCAGGCGTGGAGGGCCATTGATGCGAACATTCCTTGTCATCTTTTTCAGTGCTGTGGCCGGTGCGGGATTCGGCGCGCACCCTGCCAATGCCAAGGACGCCCCGGGCAATGACCAGTCGGCCGCAGTCGATCAGTTGGCACAGAGGATCTTCACCGAAGCCGATAAGAACCACAATCACGTACTGAACAAGAACGAGTTCCGCAATGCCGAAGGTCTGCTGAAAGACGCGGTGGACCAATGGGGACGCGAAGGGCTGATCGGAAAGCCCAAGAAGCCCAGCGCGAAGGACAAGGAAACCAGTAGCCAGACCGATGCGGTGAGCGCCTCGGCCAACAAACTGTCTCGCAGCAACAAGGTCAGCCAGGCCGAGTTCACGTTTCATGCGCAGGCAGTCGTCGACCAGGCAGACGAAAACTGGCGGCAAGCGAAGGCCGCTGCCGCCGCCCAACAAAAGGCAATCAGCGCGCAACGCCGCACTAATGCGTCCCGCGGCCGCGGGCGCTGGGTTCCCTATCCCTATTGAATCGATCGCTCGCATCGCACCATTCCGTGAGGCACATCGAATGAAACCGTTTCTTTTGTGGCTGATCGTGTTTGTTCTAGCGCCTCTCGGCCTCGCGAGTGCGGCCGAGCACACCAAAGATTCGTTCGACAAGGTCAAGCAGAATCTGGCTCAGAAGCAGGCCATTCTGCTCGACGTCCGCGAGCAGAACGAGTGGGATCGCGGCCATTTGCAGGATGCCCAATTGCTGAGCTTGAGCGAGCTCAAGAGGGCTACTTCCGACCCGGCGGTCAAAGAAAAGCTGGCGAAGGACTTGCCGAAGGATCGGATCATCTACTGCCATTGCCAAAAAGGGGTGAGGGCTCTGATGGCCGGCACGTTACTCGAACGCCTGGGATACAACGTGCGGCCGCTAGAGGCCGGGTTCGATGAACTTCGCGACGCTGGCTTTCCAACCGCCAAGAAATAGCTCGCTTTGCGCTTAAGCGGCTCTTCAAAAGAAGATCGCAAGGACTGGCAGCGCTGCCAAGATCACCGCGAATACCACGATGGCTCTGGGTGGAGGCTCGCGGCGACTTTTGAGCACCACGGCAGTTAGCACCAGCGTAACCGCGGCCGTGACCAGCGAACAGAAATGAAGATAACGGGCAAAGAGCAGGATGTTTTCTGCTCCTGGATTTGCCCGCCACAGAATCCATGCCAGCCCCGCCATGCTCTCGCACAGCAAGGTCGTAATGGCCGAGAGCATCCAGGCCACCGTGGCGGCTTCGACAGCACGGGACTCAGCAGGGCGGTCTTCGCGCGGTTGTCGCCGTTTCTTTCTGGCCAAGGCGATTCGCCTTTCTCTAGTGCCGACCCTGTCCATTGCCCTTCGTCATCCTAGGAATTGCACGATGATACCGCCATTGGTCGCAATCGAAAAAAAGAACGGCCCGGAAGAGATGATTTCTTCCGGGCCGAAAATGGTTTGAATCGACCAAGCCAAATCGCCAGTTGTTAGCGACCCCAGGTCGTGACCAACAGATCGCCACATCGCTTGAAGGCGACGCGCGTGCTAAACCCGCAGCACCAGGTGTATTCGACCACGTCACGCCCAAAAATGCCGGTCCCACAGCACACCTTGGGCTCGCCCGAACAACAACCGGGCAAGCAGACCTTCACTTCGGTCTCGCAGCCGGTGCAAGGATTCTTGACTTTCAGTACGGTCTCGACCGGCGGCAGGCAGCAGCCACAGCACAGTTTCGGACCGTGGTGCCGGTAGATAATACACGGCGTGGGGCAGCAAACAGGCTGCGGCGTGCAGCAGTCTCCCAGATTGAGGTTCGTCAAACTGGTCAACCGGCTCTGTATCGGTTCGGCGACATTGCGTGCCTGGACCTGTTGCGTTTTTGCCACAAACAAAACAGCCACGGCAAACAGAACAGCCAGCGAAAATCTCTTGCTCAGCATCTCAAAACACTCCTATTTCGTTGAATCCAACATCATGTACAGCTTAAGCGTGATGCCACATCTTATTTTTTCCGCAAGGTTTGTGCAAACTGCTGAAGTTGCAAATCGACCTAAACTTCTACCATCGCGGTGCTTAAAAATTTCCCGCGTTTCGATGTCGCTGACCGTTTTTCGCGGGATCTCTGCTTTTCGCCGCAGCTCGGAAGAGATCGCATTTCTTGCTCTCACGAAAGTCGTGACCTACAGTTTCAAAGGTGGCCACTTCTAGTCTTCAAATCCATTCAAATTTCCCGCCCGCGCAATAGGAGTAGGTGCGGTCGTCTGAATTCAAAATATCCCGAGCGGCTGTTTTTTCGCGATCGCGATTGCTTTCCGAGCTAAGGGGTAAACTTGGACGCACTTATCGAACAGGCTGTTTATACCTGCATGCCCAGCGGCAGTAGGGAATACCGACTAATGGGGCGCAGTTCTGGCGTGGGCGATCGAGACGCCCGCGAATTGGCTCTGTACGGGCCCGAGGACGACTCGTTGTTGGAGGGCAGCGGCGAACCTGTCAGTATCAACTTCCACCAACTCGTCAGCGGAAAGTACTGCATTTCGCGAACGTGCCTGGCGATCTGCGGCGACAGCAACCGCAGGGTTTACACGCAGTTCCTGTTGGTTTCCGCCGACACGCTGGCTAGGTTTGCCAACAATCCCTTCGCTCTGCTAAAGGCTGCTGCCTCGAGCGGCATTCTACGCGTGTACGAACAAGTTCCACCGAAGCTAGATCCGGTGCGTA
Organism: Planctomycetia bacterium; assembly: GCA_043749935.1. Taxonomy (GTDB): domain Bacteria; phylum Planctomycetota; class Planctomycetia; order Pirellulales; family PALSA-1355; genus PALSA-1355. The sequence goes on along the minus strand of JAYVCO010000102.1, from coordinate 6,088 downwards.
TGCGGGGTAGCGCGCCGCTTATCGACTTGGAATTGATGACCAAATTGACGATCGAGCCGGGGCCTGCGGCGATCGCTACGCTACTTCAGACTGCGTCGTCTAGCGATCGGCTGGCCGTGGCTGCAAAGATTTCGGCCGAGCGGCTTTTTGCCGGCTTGATCAACGTTTTGCCCGTGAAGGATCGAACCTTATTCTCGTTTTCGACCGGTTTGAAGATCTCGCCCGAGCGACCCGTGCGGGTCTCGGTTTTACCGACCGACCAATCCTGCTGGCGCGAAATTGCCGCACAAGGGATTACCTTGCTCGATTTGAGCGCGCAGCCATCAGCGAGCGTGTGTTGGAAGGGTTGGGCCGGCCGCGTAGCCCAGATCATGGCCGACTGGGATCTGTCTATCCTGGCGAATGAGCTCGAAGCCGCCGATTCGACTGCGCGATCTCAAAACATCGGCGGCCCGCCGGTGCCCAACGAATCTCGTGAAACCGCTCAAAGGCCGGGTCAAGACGCCGAGTCAACCGAAGACCTTGCGACCGATTTCCGCGCGGATGGGGTGGAGCGAAGCCGCGGCCTGCAAAGGGCCGACGCGCCTCACGCTCGCTTCGAGCGCATTGTCGCGGCCGTGAAAGACTATGTGCCCAGGGGAAGCGTCGATCAACTGGCCGCGCTCTTGGCCGGTCAGCCCCGAGAAACCCTGGACATGCTGGAACGAGTCGACGACCTGGTGTTCACCGCGATCAACGGAGACAATCTTGCTCTGGCGGAGTTGGAAGTGCTCTGGCCGACCATCGTTTGCGAACTAAACGAAGATTTGGTGGAGCAGTCGCGCGAACAGTATTTGCGATGTGCGCTTTCGATTTGGGGCGAGTGCGTCGACGGCGAAGTCCACAAACCCGAGCGTGCCGTGGCGGCCATCGACGTGCTATGCGTCTTGTTCGAAGCGTGAGCGGCCCGCAATCCTCCGCGACTCGCTCCGTTTACGAATGCTGCTCGATCATTTCCCAAAACGTGTCAAACAGATAGCTACTGTCGTGCGGGCCGGCCGATGCTTCGGGGTGATATTGCACGCTGTAGGCAGGCAGTTCGCGATGGCGAACACCCTCGATCGTGCGATCGTTCAGATTGCGGTGCGTCACTTCGAGTGCTGCCGGCAGGCTGTCTTCGGCCACGGCGAACCCGTGATTTTGCGAAGTGATCTCGACTCGCTCCGTCATCAGATTCTGCACGGGCTGGTTGGCTCCTCGATGCCCAAACTTCAGCTTGAACGTCGTGGCCCCACATGCCAGCGATAGCAATTGGTGGCCCAAGCAGATCCCGAATATCGGGGTCTTTCCGAGCAGTCCCTGGATAGTCTGGACTGCGTAGTCCAACGGCTCCGGGTCGCCAGGACCATTGGACAAGAACACGCCATCGGGCTTGTGGGCCAGTACCTCGGCGGACGTGACCGTGCCGGGTAGAACTGTCACGCGGCAGCCCGAATTGCACAAATGCCGGGCAATATTCCATTTCATTCCATAATCAAGCGCGACCACGTGGCGTTTCGCTTCGCGCTGGGCATCGCCCGGCGATTCAGCCGGAAACTTCGACCAGGGACTGAGTCGCTCCTTCCATTCGCGTGATTCGGCGGGCACGACCTCTCGCACCAGATCGCGACCCACGAGTCCGGGGCTGGCCTTGGCCTTGGCTACCAGGCTTTCGTCTGAAAGGTCCGTGGTCGAAAGCACGCCTTTGAGCGCCCCGTGCTTGCGAATGCGTCGCACTAAGGCTCGCGTGTCGACACCCGAGACGCCAATCACGCCAGCTTTGGCAAGATATTCTTCCAGCCCGCCATCGGCGCGAAAGTTACTGGGCTGGCTGCAATGATTGCGGACGACAAAACCGGCCAATTGAGTGCGGCCGCTTTCGACGTCTTCTAAATTGACGCCGTAGTTGCCAATCTCGGGATAGGTCATCGTGACAATCTGGCCTCGGTAGCTCGGATCGGTCAGGATTTCCTGATATCCGGTCATCGAAGTATTGAAACAAACTTCGCCGTCAATCTCGCCTTGAGCGCCGAACGAAGTGCCCGAATAGACCGTGCCATCCTCCAGGGCGAGTTTCGCAACTTTCATGATTCTGCCACTTGATTCTTTGAGATTGCAGGCAAGGTAAGGCGTTCGGCCTGTACCGACCACTTCGCAAACCGTTCCACGCGTACCACCGGCCCCTAGCTCGCGATGCTAAAGTTCTCCCCCCGGACAGCCCGATAGGGTTTCTACGGCTGTGGGTCTCCGGAACTGCGAATTTAACGGTTCGCCAATCCGGACAGCCAATTAAGAGGGTTCTTGCCCCGGCGAGCAAGAGCCCTCTGTTTTTTTGCGCTAACGGCATAATCGCACTCTATGCGCAAAAGTCGAGCTATTATAGCTTCGAGCCTGTCGGCCGAATAGGATGCCTGGCGAGCGTCACTCGCGGCTCAATCGCCTGCGGTAACCAGCTCGGCGGCCGGGTCGTAGAGGTCGCTCATCACGTCGCACGGTTTGCGGCGCGTTTCGACGTGGCCCGGCCCTCGGCGCAAGAGAGCCATCAGGCTGACGCCCGAGCGATAGGTGCTGAGTTTCTGGCCGTGGGCCATGCGGACCAGCTTGTGCCGCTCTCCGGCAAAACAGCGGGTCAGCAGATAATTGCTCAGGCAGGCAGGCTGCTGAAAGTCGGTGCCCGCGATCCCGCCGGCGTGGCCCCGGCGGCGGCTCCAGGTGCGGGCCAGTTTGACTAGCGGATAGAGCCGGGAATTGAAATACGAGGCGAAAAGCGGTTCCACGGGCAATCCTTGCCAGATCTGTTCGAAGCGCTCCATATCGTATCTGCGGTAGTGTCCAAACGCTCGGTCGTGCTCGCTCCAGAGTGCCGGATCGGCCGGCACCGTTAGCAGAAAGTACGTGTCTGGCTGGGACGCGGCCAGCAACTCGGAAAACATCTGGAAGTCGTCCGGCACGTGTTCCAACACATCGGTCACCAGGACCATGCGAGCGCGGTCCATGATCGGGCCCAAATCGCGCGGCGCCAGTCCATGAATGAACCGGACCTGCGGAAAACGGCCAGCCGCCAGGCGAATCGCGTCACTCGATGAATCGATGCCGATGCACTCATACTGATCTGCCAGCCCGGCCAGGTTCGCGCCCGTGCCGCAACCCACGTCGACGATCGTCGTACTGGCGTCCGGCGGCAGAACCGCGTTGACCACGGAATTGAGGATTTGACGGCGTGCGACAAACCACCAATGTTTTTGCTCGATTTCAGCGTGGAGCTCGAACTGGGCTGACTGCATGGCAATTGACTATAGGGGTGGGAAAACGGTATGGAATGGTGCCACGCAACTATAGCTCGCGAATCGAGCGGCGGCGTACCGACCTGCACATCCGGTACTTTCGGACCTGCGAGAGCGGTCCGTGTATGCGCAGAGTGGTAGCCGTGGAGTGCGAATTAGTTCGCCGCGCGCGAGTCACCGGCCACGGCGCCCGAGGGGCGCGATTCACTGCCCAGGCAGCGTGCGATTTGACGCACGGCCTGGCGCAGCCGGTTTTCATTTTCGACCAAGGCTAGCCGCAAGTATCCTTCGCCGGCCGGACCAAAACCGCTGCCGGGGCTGACCGCCACGTCCCCTTCTTCCAACAGCTTGGTTGCAAACTGCATCGTGTCCATGCTGCTGGCCCAAGGCTCGGGAACTTTCGCCCACACGAACATCCCGGCTCGCGGCGGCGTGATCTGCCAGCCGATCCGGCGTAACCCTTCGACCAGAACGTCGCGCCGCTGTTGATAGAGCACGCTTTGGGCCTCGACGGCCGCGTCGGTATGGCGCAGGGCCATGATCGCGGCAATTTGAATCGGCTGGAACATGCCGTAGTCGTAGTACGTCTTGATCGTGCCCAGGGCGCGGACCATCTCGGGATTGCCGGCGCAAAAGCCCACGCGCCAGCCGGCCATGTTGTAGCCCTTGCTCATCGTCGTGAACTCAACGCCCACTTCCTTGGCGCCTGGCGCCGACAAGAAGCTCGGAGGCCGATAGCCATCGAAAGCCACGTCGGCGTAGGCAAAGTCACTGATCACCATGAACCCGTAGCGGCGAGCCAGTTTGACGACGTCGACAAAAAATTCCGGTTCCACCGTGACGGTCGACGGATTGTGCGGGTAATTGACGATCAGCAGCTTGGGCTTGGGATGCAAGTGTTGGCAGGTGTAGGCGATATTCGAGAGGAACTTCTCGCTGTCGGCGACTTCCAACGAGATCACGTTGGCCGCGGCCAGGGCCACCGCGTACACGTGAACCGGAAAATAGGGAGCGGGCACGATGGCCGTATCACCAGGCCCCACGAGCGCCAGGCACATGTGGCTGAAGCCTTCCTTCGAGCCCAGGCAAACGATCACTTCGCTCTCGGGATCGAGCCGGACGCCATATTTCTTCAGATATTTGCTGGCCACCTCGCGGCGCAAATTCGGAATGCCCGTGGCCTTGCTATATCCGTGATTGCGCTCGTCCCGCACGGCCTCGATGAGCTTTTCGGTGACTAGTTCCTCGGGCGGATCAGACGGATTGCCCATGCCCAGGTCGATCACATCGTCCCCGGCCCGGCGCTTCTGATATTTGACCGCGTTGATTCGCGCAAACAGGTAGGGGGGCAACCGCTTGACGCGGTCGGCGACCTCGATCTCGAAAGGCGCCGTGTTATTGACCGGATTGTCCGCTTCGTTTTCGTGGCTCATCGCTCAGCTCGGGCAAGAAATTCTGGCAACTCTTTAGAATAACCGCAGCCGGCCGGAAAAGGAACGCCCGACGCTCGCGATCGCAGAACCGTTGACGGGTGTGGAGCCAATATGAAGCAATCGGTCGAGCCGTCGTCATCGAGCAACCGGCCGCCCCCCAAGCCAGCGGTTCCCGACTTAGGACAAGTTCCGCCGCCAGCGGGTTCGCCCCATTCGCCCGGCTCTAGCGTTTGATGACCTTGGGCATGGCGATGGGCGGCTCGGCGGCCATGACTTTTTCTTCCTTCTTGGGCACTTTGAAGTTGTTGGCCAGGTAGTTGTCGATGCGTGCGTTGTCCATGATATCTTCGAAGAACTTAGCCATGGCAATTCGCATCTTCTTCTCGTGGATGTCGCGATCGAGCAAGCTCTTGACCTCTTCGAAGCTGGCGTTGATCGACTCGGTGCGTCCTTCGTAGAACAAGATGATGTAGCTGTCGGCCATTTGGACAATGCCCGAAAGGGGTTCCTCCTTGGTCAGCGAGAACGCCTCTTTCTCCATCGATGGCTGGCCGCCGTGCTTTTGAATCGGCGGCACTTCGCCGCGCAGCGAACGGCTGCTGGCTTCAATCGAGTATTGCTCGGCCAATTCGCCGAAGTATTGGACGGTTTTGTTGGCTCGGGCCTTTTCCCAGACTTCCTGGGCGCGGCGCGCATTGTTCATCACGATGGCCCGGCAACGGACTTTAGGACCGTAGTTCGCTTCGTAGCCGCGCTTCAAGTCCTCGGCCGTCACCTGCACCTGATTGCCAACCAGCTTCTTCAAGGCCACCGACGGCCACACCTCGTCGCGGACGTACACTTCTCGCGAGATGCTCTCGTTCTTCAAAACCTGCGCGATCCAACTATCGATGTCCGGCGTGCCGTCCGCCTTGGTCATACCCATCATCGTTGCCGCGCGGCCAATTTCGCCCATGACGTCGGCATCGACGACCTTCAGGTTTCTTCTGCGCAACTCTTGGTCCAATAGCCGGCGATGGATCGTGCCGTCCAACACGTCGTTGCCGTGCCTGTCGATGCACTCCTCGGCCAACTCGCGAATCGTGATCTTCTGATCGTTGATGACCGCCGCGACGCCGGGCATCTGCTTGCTTTTGACGGCATCGTTATAGATGTTTTGCACCACCGCGTTTTTTTGCAGGTCTTTGAATACGTCACTGGCAGCCGCGCGAAGCTTTCGATCCTTGAGCGCGTCGACCAGCAGCGGATCGACTTTGGCGCGGTCCGCTCCCTTGCGAGGCGGAATGTGCTCTTCGCACTTGATGAATATGTACAAGTTGCCAACTTGCAAAACTCGCGAAATCTCCCCCTTCT
>JAYVCO010000101.1:0-10305 GCA_043749935.1 Planctomycetia bacterium | reverse complement strand
GACGAAGCGCGGCTCAGACAGCAAGGGACGCTGACCCACGTCTGGGCTGGCACCGGAACGCGACCGAGCGCAGTCCGACAAACACAGTACGGTTTCGTTTCCGTCCTGGCGGCGACGTGCGCTGCGACCGGCCAGGCCGAAGGATTGATCGCGCCGTGGCTCGATACGCCAATCGTGAACCTGTTCCTCGCCCAGTTGCCGGCGAAGCTGGAACCTGATTTGGAGGCGGTCCTGGTGTGGAACGGCGTGGGATTTCATCGGGCGAACGACCTGATCTGCCCGTCGGGCATCACGCTCGTGAGTATGCCGCCGTACTCGCCCGAACTGAATCCGGTCGAGAATCTCTGGCACTACCTGCGGGGCCATCATTGATCGAACCGCAGATGCGCCCCGATAGACTAACTGTCTGCCTCGACCCAGCCGTCATCCGCACCGTCTGCCACGTCGATGGCATGCAATCACGCAGTTAAATCCTGGGATTGGTATAAGTTAAGGAATCCACTTCCCGAGCCAGCCGCCGCCTTCGGGCGGCTTTTCCATGCTCGATGGGGTAGAATAGTGGGCATGAGGCGCCTGCAATTGAAGCCACCAAAAGAACTCCTAGCTCGCCCCGTTTTACTCGTTGCAACTCTCGGCGCTTTTTGGCTCTTTTGGTGAACCGTCCGCTTAGTTAGCGCTGGTGCTGCCGAAGAAGGGCAGACGTTGCTGGCCGTGTTTTCTCCTCATCCAGGTAAAGGGGCAAACATCGGTCTTTGCTTGATCGGGCTCGCGGTGGCTATTAACGTCGCAATTCTTTGGCAATGGTTCCGGCCAAAAAGTGATTAACCTAAACACCGCACCGTTAGGATAATTCCGATGGCGCGAATGAGCGACAGCGAAGAATCCAAACAGGAACGGGCGGCGATTTCGCACCGCGTCGAAGAAATCCGAGTTGAACTTCGCAAGATCAAGGACGACCCGACTCAGGCTGCGCGGGTTTCCGTGTTAATCAATGAAATGATCGCTGCGGCTGGCAGATTTCTGGAGATCCTTAAAAATGACCGGCGTTCCTTATCGTAGTGCCATTCGCCCCTGAGGATCGAAGTCTTCTTTGCCAGCACGTGCCAGCGACTCATTGCTGGCTAACTCTGCTTGTTAAACTTTGCCGATTGTAGGGATTGTTGAAGATGATGAACTACTTCGTCGATAAGAAGGACTGCTCGCACCATCGGATTTTCCCGGGAGTCGATATTTACACCCATTGCGGCGATCAGATAATGCTGTCCCTGGTGGAAATGGAGCCGCACGCCGTGGTCGAGGAGCACTGCCATCCCCACGAACAAATGGGCCTGATGCTCTCCGGCGAAGCCGATTTTACGATCGGCGGCCAGCAATTGCGCGTGACCGCCGGACAGATGTGGCGGATCCCCGGAGGCGTGTTGCACAAAGTCGTGGCTGGTCGGCAGCCGGTGCGAGCGCTCGACGTATTTCACCCGCCGCGGGAAGACTACAAGTGAAAACGCGTCGAACACATTCGACAGCACACTCGCCAGCCCACCCAAATGGGCGCGTGCCCGTCTTTGCCATGCTCGCCGTTTGTCTGTTGGGTGGGTGCTCGTGGCTTCCCTCGCGTCCCGTGCCGCTCGATGCGCGGAGCGGATTCTATCAGTCGGCCAGCCTGACCTATCGTCTGGATGCTGGCAAGTTGCAGCAGCCGCTCGACGTGGCCCGTGTCGAGGGACAAGCCGTTTCCTTTGAACAGGTCGCCAGCAGTCCGTTGCCGGAGCAGTCGATCGGCACGCTCTCGATCAGCTATCCTCACCCTTCCGGACGTCCGGGCGTGGCGCTGGCGAAGTTCACGCTCGAGAGCAACCCGACGAAAACTTCCCCTCCCAAGAAAAACTGGAACCCCTTCAAGAAGGCGCCCACCGGACCGCGGCCAGCGACTGCCTTGACCACCTCTCAGCCGGAAATTCATGAAGTCTGGGCGCTGGACATTCCCAGTGCCGAGTCGGATCAGATTTTCAAACGGCTCTCGAACGAGGGCTTTTATCAAAACGAGCGCCCCGGCGCCGTCGGCGCGCACCTGACCGTCAAAATCAATGGCAGCGAAGCGCAGAAGAACTGGGATCAAATGGCCGATCTCAACTCGCTGATCCAGCGCGTGCGGCGCGAGGGCCAGCTCGTGGCCTACTCTCGGCCGACGGCGTTAGCCGAATCGGCTATTTCCAGCACGCAAGCCTACAGCAGCCTGCTGGCTCAAACCCGGAATGCCAATTCGAGCCCCGCGGCGCCAAACTCGCCAATTAGCGCTTTTTCGATGGCCCCGGCGGCAGCTCCAAGCCTGGTTGCCGGCCTGCCTGCGGTGCAACCGCCGCCAGCGGCGGGCACACAATATCGATAGGGGAAGTTCTCTTGGGAAATCCTCGCGGCCGCTTGCAATCGCACTGGCCGCGAGACACAATAGCGGCATGAACGCGACCCTCGCCGGTTATTTTTGGTACTTTTTTAGCCCGCCGGGTCGCGGGGCCGGAGACGGAATGTAACGTTCCTCTCCACGAGCGACAGAACACCAGCCCCGAGACTCACCCTAGAAGTGTCTCGGGGTTTTTTGTTTTTAACGCGAGCCAACCGAGCCACGCATTTACCGCACCTTTAGAACGAGGAGTCGAATCACGTGATTGTTGTCATGAAACAAGAGGCTACGCCCAAGGACGTAGAGCGCATGGTCGAACGGATCGAGTCCCTGGGGCTGAAGGCCCACGTGATCGTCGGCACCGAACGAACGGTGATCGCCGCGATCGGAGACGACCGCAAGACCCACAAAGAATCATTGGAAAGCGGTCAAGGAGTCGCCGAAGTGGTCCCGATCCTAGCGCCCTACAAAGTCGCCAGCCGCGAGGTCAAACGCGAGCCAACCACGGTCCGTGCCGGCAGCCTGGTGGTCGGCAATGGCACGATCGGCGTCATCGCCGGTCCCTGTTCGGTGGAAACCGAAGAACAAATCTTGGCAACCGCCAAAGCGGTCAAAGCCGCCGGCGCCACGGCGCTGCGCGGCGGAGCCTTCAAACCACGCACCAGCCCCTATAGCTTTCAAGGGTTGAAAGAAGACGGGTTGAAGATGCTGGCAACTGCCCGCGAGGCCACCGGCCTGGCCGTGGTCACCGAAGTGGTCGCCTCGGAAGACGTCGCGCTCGTGGCACGCTACGCCGACGTCTTGCAGGTCGGCGCGCGGAACATGCAAAACTATCGCCTGTTGGAAGCCGTGGGCGGAACCGACCGGCCCGTGCTCTTGAAACGTGGACCGAGCGCAACGATCGAAGAGCTGCTGCTGGCGGCCGAGTATATTCTCAACGCCGGCAACCCAAACGTGATGCTCTGCGAGCGGGGCATCCGGACCTTCGAGGCTCACACGCGTTTCACGCTCCCCTTGGCCACGGTGGTCTATCTGCACGCCAAGACCCACTTGCCCGTCGTCGTCGACCCGAGCCACGGCACCGGCCACACCTACCTGGTACCGCAAATGGCCGCCGCCAGCGTCGCCGCGGGCGCCGACGGTCTGATCATGGAAGTGCATCCCGATCCGGCCAACGCGCTGAGCGACGGTTATCAGTCCATGACCTTCAGCCAGTTCGGCGAAACGATGGAACTATGCCGCAAAGTGGCAACGGCGCTAGGAAAGAAAATGTAGAACGAGCCCTTAGCTTGGCGGCAAAGCTACTTTTTCGCTCGCCGGCTCTCGTCGGCCGTAATCAAGATGTGCCCGTCATCACCCACGGCGCATGTCAGCCCGAGCGATTTGAGCGCGGCGCGCAGAGCATCGGCAGCCGTCGTGTTCGAGAGTTTGACGGTCACGGGTGTTTGGCGAGTGCGGCCCACACCGGCCAAAGCCGCGGCATCGAGCGTGATCGGCAAGCCGGTCAACTCAGTAATGAATTCGGTAAACTGAGCCAGTGGCACTTTGACGAATTGCACGGTGGGCAGGGGAGTGGCCAGCCGCTCATCAATTTCTGTCCGGCTGAAGACACGCGTCGGCTGGCCAGCGGATTCGGCCCCGGCGCTCCGCGCTTTGGCTGGCATGGGCTGCACCGGAACTCCATCTTGCGGGTCATCCTCTGCGGCGGAGGACGCGGCCGACTCGGCTTCACCGGCAGCAGGCACAACCGGCTTCGGCACCGGATCCAATTTGATGGGCAACCTTGGCCGCTTCTCGGAGGCTGGCGCCGAGACAGTCACGTTGGACGTCGCTGGCTGATCTTCGGTGACGGGCTGCTTCACGACAACCGTCGCCGATTCATCGGCAATCTGCTCAACGTGAGCGGGTGCTGCTTCGCTTTGGGCCTCTTCCTCCGCTTCCGCTAAGGGCGCCTCGACGGTTTCTTCAGGCTCGGATTCCTCAGTTTGCAGTTCGATGCGTTCCGCAGCGGGCGAAACGTTCGCTAACGGCATTACAGTCGTCTTGGGCCCTTCAACGGCCAAAACGGCGACGGACGGCTCGCCAGCGGCCAAGGCAAACAGCCAGACACAAATCCCCAGTGCCACGCCAGCGGCCAGGCCGCCGCTCAAAAGCAACCAGTCTTGTTTCATCCATGTCACGACCTTGGCCATCAATGAAACAGGCGCGACTGGGCGAGGTAGTTCGATAGCTGTTGGAGAAGGTGCAGCCGTCGCGATCGGTGGGATTTCAACGGGAACGCGCGGAGGGAGCAGGGGGGGAAGTAGTATGGGTGGAACCGCCGCCGCTACCGCTTTTGTTTTTTCGGGTTGCGGGTCGGGCTCGATGGTGCGGGCGGCAGCGGGCGTCGGACGATTTGCTAGCTCTGGCTCGCAAGCCGACCCGCGCTTCCAACCGACTGGCGGCACCACTTGCACCATGCTGGCGCACTTTGGACAGGCGAGAATAGCACCGATGGCAGACTCATCTTTGACTTTGAGTCGCGCGCGGCACGTCGTGCATTGAATCGTGAAGAGTTCCACGGCTCGCTTCGTCGCTCGATTTGGGAGTCGCCCTCTGCAAAACGCGCGTGGGCATGTCTCCAGTATAGTGTGCCCGGACCGAAGTTTACGACGGTCTAGGGTTTTTCCGTCTCGGTTTTTCTGACGAATTCCTCGGGCAATGGCTCGCCGCGCTTGGCCGCCGCACTGCGGGTTGTAACGATGATAGCCTCTCGCCGACCGTCCTTTGGCCTAATGACATACACCAACTTCCCATCCGAGTTCGCTAGCTTCAATACCTTTCGCAAAACCTCGCCGGCCGGCTGGTCGAGCTCTTCCAGCCCAAAGGACTGGTTCTTGGTGATTCCCTCCAACTGCAAGTCCGGACCAAGGATGACGATTTCCTGGTCGATCTCCTTGCCAAGCATTTCCAGACAACGCTCTAACGTGTCTCGCGGAAAACTAAGCGTGATTTTTTTCCGCAGGGCGTCCGCGGCATCGCCTTGCTTTGATGCTGACGCGACAGGTGTCGTCAATTGGGGGACAACCGATTGCTCTTGCAACGTCAATTCCGCACCTAGAAGCAAGTTGTGCGCCGCGTTCAGGGGCAAATAGCAGCGTAACACCGCTTGGCGTTGTTCGGCGCCGCTGCGAGTAAAATCGCTCAATAATTGCACCATGCGCGGAAACCGGTTGATCACCATCCGTCCGTAAGGGCGCGCATCGAGCGACGCCATATGACTCTCCACTTGCTCGCCAACCTGATCGAGCCGCTCGCGAAGCCTGGTTGCCACTTCTTGGGGATTCTTGTCAGTTGCGGGAAGTGCCCGCAGTTCAAGAAACAACTCCTCACCCAAGTGCGCGCTGACGAGAACTGCTTGCAGGCTTTCGTCCAAAAAACGAGCCAGCGGATCGTGGAGCTTTTCCAGGTTGCCCGCCAGCAGGCTCTTGCCGTCGACGAGCAGATAGTTGGGTGCGAAGAGCAGGTTGAAATGGCGTGCGGCATCCGTTTTGCGCAAGAGGGTCTCGATTTCGCGGCGAACCAGGGGCGGACCCTCTAACTCCAGGATTTCCCTCATCGCCGCCGGCTGTGCAATCGCCACCGTGCGCCCGGCTTCGTCGGGCGGAAAGTAATACGCGAATCTCTTGTTTTCAAAAAACTTCTTCGCGCGGTGTTCCGCCGCGGCCGGATGGCCCCAAGCCGCCAATTGTGTGGCTTCGGCCGGAGCTTCGCGCAGTCGCATGACGTAAGCCGCCTGCGGCAATCCCGATTCGTCGGGATAGAACGCGAGCGTGAGCTGTTCAATTTCACCCAAATCGCGCCCCAGCACGGCCTGCAACTGTTCTCTAGCGAATTGGCCGGCCGGTCCCAATGCTTCGAGCAGCCTGGCTCCTTCGGCATTTTCGAGCAGTTCGGCAGGCCGAAACGTCAGAATGACTTGCGTGCCGGACGGCAGGTAGCTGAGCGACAGCGGCTCGCCCATGGTCGGCGACGTCCACAGCGTCTGGCCATCGTCGTCAATCTCGGTAACCGTAACATCGGAGCGCGCCGTCGGCGCCAGTTTCGCGCCCTCGGCCGGCTTTTCGTCAGAAACAGGCTCGGCGGCAACTTTGTTTTTCTCAGCGAGAACGGGCGACTTGACGGGCGGATTGCCGGAACTCGACAGCATGACAGCCGCAAACACGATTCCGATAACGACGGTGAGAGCCACGATCCCGCCAAGAAAGCTATTCTTCGATGAACGGCGTCGCGTTGCCGGACCGGCAGTTGTCCCGGGCGAAACATTGACGATCGGCAAGTTCTCGGCTGCTGGCTGGGGTTCGCTCAGGTTAACGCGGCGGCCAGCTAACAATGCCGTAGCCTGGTCGCGGCTAAGCACCTGGGTGGAAACCAACCACTTTGCCAGGTCCAGCGTGGTTATTGCCTGACCGGCGGGCCGTGAATCCTTGAACTCGGCGTGCAATTGCTTACACCGCGCGGCTGAGAGCAGCCCGCTCGCAACGGCTTGTTTCCAAAAATCGGGAATGGCGATGGACATGCGCTGGCGCCGGCGTTTTCTCTGCTTCCCGCAGCTTTTCAATGTACCACGGCGGGCACTCCAAGTGCAAAATGCGGTCGTAGGCTGCGCAGAGGCAATCCTTGCAGCACCTCGTACCCTCTTATGCGAGCCCCGGTATTCTGCGGGTCGAATGGATTATTCGGACAGATCGTGAAATCTGTTGGCCTTTCGCCTATCTTGAAAGGTGGGCCCAAGACGTCGGATCTGTCGCTCGCTGGCGGCATTTCCGGGAGGGTCAGACGGGCGTTTTTTTCCAACGAGTATCACCATGCCGACAACTGCCGAGGCACTTGAGACGGCTCTCGCCCACCATCGCCGGGGGCAACTGCGAGAGGCCGAAACGATTTACCGGCAGGTTCTCGAGCTCGATCCTTGCCACGCCGAGGGGCACTTTCGTTTGGGAGTCGCCCTGCACGATCAGCGCGAGCTGCGCGGAGCGGCCGAGTGTTATCTCCAAGTGCTACGGCTGAACCCAGACCATGTCGAAGCGCTTTGCAACTACGGAAATCTTATCCAAAGTGAAGCCAGGTTCGACGAGGCGCTCGAATGCTACCGCCGAGCGATTGTGTTGAACCCCGAGTTCGCGCCCGCCTATTTTGGCCGGGGCAATGCGTACCGCGGTACTGGGATGATCCGCGATGCTGTGGCGGCTTACCAGGAAGCCGTGCGGTTGGAGCCCGAATACGTCGAGGCTTACAACAATCTGGCTGTGGCACTAAACACTTTGGTCGAACCCGACGCCGCGGTCGAGGCCTGTCAACGGGGCCTGGCATTGCAGCCACTTTCCGGCGAGCTGTATGCCAACCTGGCTTTGGCGATGCAGGCCCAAGGTCGCGTCTTGGAAGCCATCGTGGCGCATCGCAGGGCGATGGAGTTGCGACCCAGTGATCCGGCAGAGCACAGCAATCTGCTGTACTGTCTGAACTTTGATCCCACGAGTGACCCGCTCGCGATTTTTTCCGAACACCTGGCCTGGGCCCGACGACACGCCGAACCGCTTACGACGCAAGTTCCGCCGCACTCGAACGACCGAGATCCTGATCGTCGGTTGCGAGTCGGTTATCTCTCACCGTTCTTTCGCGAGCACGCCGTCAATTACTTCGCCGAACCGATGATCGCCGCGCACGACCACGCGCAGTTCGAAGTTTTCTGCTACAGCGACACGCGGCGCGGCGACGCGGCCACCGACCGCTTGAAAAAGGCTACCGACCATTGGCGTGACGTGGCTAATCTCTCCGACGAGCAAATCGCCCAGCAGGTGCGTGAGGACGGCATTGATATCTTCGTGGACCTGACCGGCCACATCGGTCCCAACCGTCTGCTGGTCTTTGCCCGCAAACCGGCCCCCATCCAAGTGACTTATCTGGGCTATCAAACCACAACGGGCATGTCGGCGATGGATTATCGGCTGACCGATGCCCAAGCGAATCCCCCGGGCACGACCGATGCTTATTACACGGAAAAGCTGGTGCGGCTGCCACGCTCGTTTTTTTGTTACCGACCCGCCGACGATTCGCCCGCGGTTACGCCATTGCCGGCGACCAAGAATGGGGCCATCACCTTCGGTTCTTTCAACAGCCTCGCCAAGATTTCAGATCCAGTAGTTCGGGCTTGGCTCGAAATCCTCAGCCGAGTGCCGGGCGCCAGGTTGCTGGTGCTGGCCAATCGGGACGGAGTTTTCGAGCGCCAGCTGCGCGACCTGGCGGTCCAGCGCGGTATCGCGCAAGACCGCATTGATGTCTGCGATCGGCGTCCGCACCGGGAGTATTTAGAGTTGTTCGAGAGGGTCGACATCGGCTTGGACCCGTTTCCCTTCAATGGGCACACCACCACCTGCGACTCGATTTGGATGGGGGTACCGGTAGTCATGCTCGAAGGATCCACGTATGCCTCACGATTCGGCGGCAGCGTGCTAAAAAACGTGGGTCTCGAAGCGTGGATTGCCAAATCCGTCGACGCGTATGTCGAGACCGCGGCGCGACACGCCGGAGATTTAGATTTACTCCACCGGCTACGGCGTGAACTGCGGCCGCGAATGGCCGCTTCCGTGTTGCTGGATTCTACTGCCTTCACTCGAAACTTGGAGCAAGCCTACCGGCAGATGTGGAAAACCTGGTGCGACAGCAAGGCAACTCATGATCCGGCGGCCCACTAAACTTTTGTTATGGACAACATCGCCACGACCTTATCCGCCGCCGTAAAACTTCACACGGCGGGCAAGCTGCGCGAAGCCGAGACGATGTATCGGCAGATCCTCGAGGCGGACCCGCGCCACGCCGACGCGCTGCACCTGTTAGGTTTGGTGGCGCATCAATCCGGACAACACGGCGCCGCACTGGAATGCATCGGGCGTGCCATCTCGTTGCGCGGCGACCGGCCCGCATTTCATTCCAATTTAGGGGAGGTCTATCGAGCGCTAGGCAAGTTGCCCGAGGCGCACGAGTGCTACCGGCAAGCGCTTCGGCTAAACCCTAACTCGCCCGAGGCGCACAACAATCTTGGCAACGTGCTCCAGAAAATGGATCGATCGGCCGAAGCGATTCAAGCCTACGAACAGGCGATCCAATTGCGCCCAAACTATACCGAAGCGCACAACAACCTGGGCGCGCTGCTGGTCAATCTTGCGAATCCGCTGATCAACCAAGGCGAGATGGACCAGGCGCTGGCATTGTGTCAACGGGCGGTTGCGGTGCAACCTGGCCTTGCCCTGGCGCACTTCAATCTCGGGAACATCTACCATTTGCAAAAGAAATCGCAACAGGCGGTTGCCGCCTATCGCGAAGCGTTGCGGCTCGAGCCCAATCATCCCGAGACGTATAACAATCTTTCGGCCGTATTCAACGAACTGAATCGACCCGATTCGGCGCTCGAAATCTGTCGCCTGGGGCTGGAAATCGCGCCGGGTTTCGGCTCGATGTACGCTAACATGGCGATCGCGCTGCACAGCCAAGGCCGCGGCGACGAGGCGATTCATGCCTGCCGCCAGGCCGTGGCGTTGCGGCCCGATGATGCCGCGGAGTATAGCAATTTGCTGTACTCGTTGAATTTCCATTCGGCCTACGACTCGCCCACGATTTTTACCGAGCACCTCGAATGGGCCCGGCGATTTGCCGTGCCGCTCACGGCGCAGGCGGCACCGCACGCCAACGATCGCACGCGCGATCGTCGCTTGCGAATTGGTTATTTGTCGCCGTATTTTCGCCAGCATGCCGTCAATTACTTTACCGAGCCCATGATCGCCGCGCACGACCATGAATTGTTCGAAGTTTTCTGTTATGCCGACGCGCAGGGCGGCGACGCGGCCACCGATCGTTTGAAGCGGGCGGCGGAC
>JAYVCO010000100.1:0-3469 GCA_043749935.1 Planctomycetia bacterium | reverse complement strand
TTTCTGGAGGGTGCATCGCATCCCGATGAACTCGTAGCGCGAGCAGCCGAGCTAGGCTATCAGGCTTTAGCTATTACCGACCGCAACAGCCTGGCGGGTGTCGTGCGCGCCCACGCGGCAGCCAAGCAAGTTGGTCTGAAACTGCTGATCGGGGCTGAAATCGTGCCCTGCGACGCGCCCCCCGTGGTCCTCCTGGCAACGGATCGGCAAGCTTATGGTCGATTAGCTCGGCTCATCACTCGAGGTCGCCGCAATGCCGAGAAAGGCCAGTGTCGACTTACGTTCGACGATCTTGCCGAGCATAGTGACGGGTTGTTGGCGGGCGCTTTGGACGCCCCGGGGCGATACCGGGAAGTCTTTTCCGACCGTTGCTATCTTTTCGTGGAATTGCACCACGTTGAGGATGAACAAGAGTTGGCTGACGCCATTCGGTCAGCCAAGCGGGCTGGCGTGCCGCTCGTGGCGGCAGGTGGCGTGCATTTCCATACTCCCGGCCGTCGGCCTTTGGCTGACGTATTGACCGCGATTCGTGCCGGTCGAACTGTCGCGGAGTGTGGGGAGCTTCTCTATCCGAACGCCGAACGCTACTTGAAGTCGCCGGAACAACTCACAACGCTGTTTCCGGCCGACGCGCTTCGTCGCACGGTCGAAATTGCCAATCGTTGCACGTTCAACCTGGATGAACTGCGCTACGATTACCCGGAAGAACTTGCCCCACCTGGGCAAACTCCCTTGGAGTATCTGACGCGGCTAACGTGGGAGGGTGCTGACGGTCGCTATCCAGCGGGCATTCCCGACAAAGTACGGCAGTTGCTCGAGCACGAATTGCAACTCATTGCGGAGCTATGCTACGAAGCCTACTTTTTGACCGTCTGGGATTTAGTCCGCTTCGCCCGTTCGCGTGACATGCTTTGCCAAGGGCGCGGGTCCGCCGCCAACTCCGCGGTGTGCTTTTGCCTGGGCATCACGTCGGTTGATCCCGACCGCATGGACGTGTTGTTTGAGCGGTTCATTTCCAAAGAGCGCGGCGAAGCACCCGACATCGACGTGGATTTTGAGCACGAGCGGCGTGAAGAGGTCATCCAGTATGTCTATGAAAAGTACGGCCGCCAGCGGGCCGGCATGACCGCCGAGGTCATCACGTATCGCCCACGATCTGCAGTCCGCGACGTTGGCAAAGCTTTGGGGATATCGCTCGATACCGTCGATGCGCTGGCCAAGACGCTCGACCACCACCACGCTCAGAAGCTAGACGAGCGTTGCCGCCTGGCAGGTCTTGACCCCCAATCTCAAATCGGCCGGCAACTCCTGGGATTGGTTGGGGAGCTGGTCGGTTTCCCTCGGCACTTGGGGCAGCACGTCGGCGGGCTCGTGATAACCAACGGGCCATTGTGCGAGCTAGTCCCCATCGAAAACGCCTCCATGCCGGGGCGAACCGTCATCGAATGGGACAAGGACGATCTGGACGAATTGGGCATCCTCAAAGTCGATTGCCTCTCACTGGGGATGCTCACCGCGATTCACAAGAGTTTTGAACTGGTGCGACAACAGCATGGGCGCGAACTAACGTTGGCCAACATCCCCGAGGGGGACCCCGAGGTTTATGCCATGATCTGCCGAGCCGACACGACGGGTGTGTTCCAGATCGAAAGCCGCGCGCAAATGTCGATGCTGCCGCGGTTGCGCCCCAATTGCTTTTACGATCTAGTAATTGAAGTCGCCATCGTTCGACCGGGTCCGATTCAAGGCGATATGGTCCATCCCTACTTGCGCAGGCGCGCGGGAGAGGAGCCCGTGATCTATCCGAACGCTGAAATTCAAGCCGTCTTGCAGAAGACGTTGGGTGTTCCACTCTTTCAAGAGCAAGCCATGAAACTCGCGGTGGTCGCCGCTGGATTTACTCCAGGGGAAGCCGACCAGTTGCGGCGAGCAATGGCCGCCTGGCGACGGCCGGGAGTGATCCACGCTTTTCGGACAAAGCTCATCGACGGGATGCTGGCCAAAGGCTTGACGCCCAAATTTGCCGAGAATGTCTTCAATCAAATCAAAGGATTCGGTGAGTACGGATTTCCCGAATCGCACGCGGCCAGTTTCGCCTTGCTGGCGTATGTCTCAGCGTGGCTCAAATGTCATTATCCCGCCGTGTTTTGCACGGCACTCATCAACAGCCAGCCGATGGGCTTCTACGCACCGGCACAGTTGGTCCGCGATGCGCTGCAGCATGGGATCGAAATACGCCCCATCGACGTGAACCAGAGCCATTGGGATTGCACCCTAGAAGGTTCCGCAATTCGGCTCGGCTTGCGGATGGTCAGCGGTCTCGGCCAACCGGCCGCGATCGTTATCGAGCAAACACGCGGGCAAGAGGCTTTTCGATCAATGGACGAATTTTCCGAGCGCACGAAGCTAAGTCGAACGATTCTGAGCCGACTCGCAAGGGCCGATGCATTTGGTTCCCTGAAGCTTGACCGTAGGCAATCGCTCTGGCAGTCACTCGGACAATGCCAGGAATCTCGACCACTATTCGACAGCGAAGATCGTGAGCCATCAACGTCGCTTCCTGCGATGAGCGCGCAAGAACAGGTTTTTGCTGATTATCGAACGACCGGCTTGTCACTCAAAGCACACCCGGTTTCATTCTATCGGGCCGGGCTAGAACGATTGCATGTCGTGCCAGCGGCAGCTCTGGCCAGTTTACGGGACGGTCGATTCGTGCGAGTGGCCGGTCTGGTGCTAGTTCGTCAGCGGCCTGGCACGGCGCGCGGAATTACCTTCGTGACCTTGGAGGATGAGACCGGCCAAGCGAATCTGATTGTTCGGATGGACGTGTGGGAGCGATTCTACAAAGTCGCCCGAACTGCATCGGCATTCATCGCACATGGCCGATTGCAAAAACAAAACGAGGTGATCCACGTACTGGTCACGAAATTGGAAAACATGGTGATTGCGTTGTCTTCACAATCCAGAGATTTTCGAAAACGTCAACCCACCCGCTTCGTGAACGAATCGAGCGACTGCCGCGATCCAACCAGTCTCGGACCGCACGTGATGTGAATTCCGCACCGTTGGCGGAGCGGATGCAATCGGGAACGGCTCGACGTATTAAATAGATCCGTCAGTCGTTCCAAAACGTCATTACTGGAAGCGAGGATGTGATTCATTAGCGTTCTCCTTCTCAGGCGGTCAGGGCACGTAAATATCGTAAGCGTTTCAGGAAGCACACGCCGCTAGTCACGACGTGACCGACCGTGCAGTTCAACGCGGCAGCCATGCCAAGCAGATCTCAGCAGTGCCAAATACGGTGGTATTCCGGGACGTCTCGGAAAAGGTATGCGTAAACGAGACGTTCTTCGTGTCTGGGCCGCAAGTGAGCCTTGATGTTTCGGGTGGCTCGCGGTCCTATTTCGGCGAATCGGCGATCAGCGTGATGACCACCTTGTCGATCTGACCGGTGAATGGGAAGTGGTCC
>JAYVCO010000099.1:0-4235 GCA_043749935.1 Planctomycetia bacterium | reverse complement strand
GTGCGAATCTCCTTCGCGAGCGGCCGATAGGTCACTTCCGCCGTCTGCACGCCCGCCATCTGCATCCGGTCGGGCGAAAGCTGCACGCGGCCCGTCACGCCGGGCGGCAACTCGCCGGCTTCCCCCTTCTTGCGCAGCGATAAGGGCATCCCGCAGATCGGGCACTTGGGCACCGCGCCGTTGGGATCACGTCCGGCCCGGATCACCTTGGGGTGCATCGGACAATAGTATTCCGTGTCCGACGCGGCCGCTTCCACCGAGGCGGACGGGCGAGTCCATTTGTCCCAATAGTTTTTGATCGTGTCCCAATAGCCGACGATCAGAAACGTGAGCAAGAGAATGGCAATGAACCGCAGGCGGATCTCGACCACCTTGAAAATGAACTTCACGCGCCGCCAACCGCGAAGGGGTTCGGCGAGTGGTTCAGGGAGCGGCGGCGGAGGTTCTGTGACGGTCGGGACGGGCGTATTTTGGGGCGTGGACATGGGACACTTTCCTGGAATGAACAAATTGATTCGTCGACGATTGCAGCAACTTTCAGGTTCAACTGTTCTTCAACGGACGGAGTCATGGCAAGCTACCTCGGTCGCAGCCGCGCGATGGCCTCCGACGCGATCTACATTCGGGAGAAGCATGCAAGCCACGTTCCGCCTGGGCTTCTCAAGACGGAGGAACGCTTCCTGCCATCGCTGGTGCGAAACAGGAGCGGCCGACACAGCGCGGAAGGAGAGAATCCGCGCGCAATAGAGCTAAATAATCAGACGTCCCAGGGCAACGACAAGGTCTGTCGGTGGACCTGTGTTCAGAATTTCCGACTTGGCAATAGCAGTCTGTGGCGAAAGAGCTTGAGCGAGTGCTGCCGGGTCAATCACCGCTGCGAGATCTGCCTCAGGCGTCGGAGCCGAAACAAACGTGGGAGCGACGGCAGGGTCTGGCGCGACCCAGGTGCAATTGCACTTTCGACTTGTGAGCAGCGGAGCAGTCCCACCCTTGTCCTTACAGCAGGACCGGTGGCAGCAATCCTTCACCGTCGCATCACTGCCCTTTGCCGGACTGCTTACGGTGGACACGCCATGCTCGCCGAGACAACCGGCGCAAAAAACTTTGAACGTACCGTCCGCGCAGGTGCAGCCCAGCACCGGACGCCCGCTCCACAGTGTCAGCGGAACCAGTGCCCAGACAAAAGCGATTCGCGAAAAGTGGCGCAGCAAAACCATTTACGTTACGATCTTTGTCCAGATCGAGAGTTAGACAACGAACCCTTGAACAGGTGGCCGGTCACTGCTCTCACCATTAACTCTACGTCCGGCAGCTACTCAAAGTCAACGAAGAACTTGGTTTACGGGCATTTCTACGGTAGTTGCCTCTTTCTTGGTGTTCGCGGAAACTGTGCGGGTTGTGACGGAATTTCCGCCATTTGCCGAGTCAGCCGGACCATGCCGCGTGACGTTGCGACCGGCCTTTCGATTGCTCCAAAGTTCTCTTCCGAGCCAGACGAAGAAATGTCAGAGGCCCTAAGTTCCGTCCGCAAGGCACGTTCCACCTGCCCGTCAACCCTCAACGTCCAGCTCGCCCATTTACGCACGGAGGCGTCATGTCGCTATTTCGCCGTACGCGGCCGTGCGCGGGCTTGTTCATGGTGCTCGCCGGCTTTAGCGGCGGCTGCCGCTCAACGTCGCCCTCTTCGCTGCCGCCTCTGCCGTCCAACACAATCTCGGCAAGCCGCCCGAGTTTTGTTCCAAGCACGGCGACAATAGTTTCCCCCGTCGCCTATCAGCAAGGGTCTTTCGAGCCGCTTCCTCAATGCGCTGGCAACGCCATCTCGGATGACCCCTTCGCCGGGCAGAGCGAGTTGTCGCTGGACCCGTTGACTCAAGAAGTCCAGGCGCGGAATCCCTCGCTCCAGGCGATGGTGGCGGCCTGGCGAGCGTCGGCCGAGCGCTACCCGCAAGTCGTTTCGCTGGAGGATCCGATGTTCGGCACCATGCTGGCGCCGGACGCGATCGGCCGGTCGGGTTTGCCCGGCGGGCAAGGTTATATGGTGGAGGCTTCGCAAAAGCTCCCCTGGTTCGGCAAGCGCGATCTCCGCGGCCAATCGGCCGAGGCCGAAGCCTCGGCGATGCGACTCGACGTGGAAGATGCCCGCGTCAAGCTCGTTGAAATGGTGAGGATGGCCTACTTGGATTACTACCTCGTGCAGCGCCAGCGCGAGATCAACGCGCAGAACGGCCGCATCGTCCAAGAATTCCGCGAGACGGCCTTGACGAAGTACCGCGCGAATCTGGTCACGCAACAGGACGTGTTGCAATCCGACGTGGAACTTGCAGAATTGAAACGGCGGCAGATCGAATTGGAGCGCATGCACAAAGTTGCGATCGCGCGAATCAACACGCTGCTGCACCGCGCGGCCAATCACGTCCTGCCCCCGCCGCTGCAACGCCTGCCATTGCCCGAATTGCCCGTCGCGACGGATGTACTGCAACAATGGGCGGCAAACCGGCGGCCCGACTTGGCGGCCCTAGCGTCCCGTATTCGGGCCGAACAAGCCGCGGCGGATTTAGCCTGCAAGGAGTTCTATCCCGATGTCGAGATCGTCGGCCGTTACGACTCGATCGGAATGGAAGAACCGTTTCGAGCGCAGGTGGGAATGAACGTCAACATTCCCCTGTATCACGAACGGCGCCGCGCCGCGGTTCGCGAAGCTCAATATAAAATCAGTCAGCGGCGTTCGGAATACGAGCAACGCCTTGACGACATCCACAATGAAGTCGAAGCCACCGCCGAGCAAGCGATTGAAACTCGCCGCATCGTGGCTCTTTACCAAGACACGATTCTTCCGGCCGCCGAACAGAACGTCGAAGCGGCGAAGGCGGGCTATACCACCGGCAAGATCGACTTCCTGCGGTTGATCGATGCCCAGCGGCAACTCATCATGTTGCAGGAAAAGCGTTACGAGGCCGAGGCCGATTACCACCGCCGCCTCGCCGAACTCGAACGCGTCGTGGCCGGTCCCTTGACCGCATGGTAGCCCGCTCGCTTATGGCCAATCCAATGAGTCTCTATCTCAAAATCGTAACCCGAAGCGTAAGCGAGGTTTGAATACTTACGATCTCCAGCGATTTCCTCGCTTACGCTTCGGGTTAGGATGGGTCGAATTCGGTTTAGAGACAGAGCTAGTCTTTTCCTTGGCCACAGCGATTCGCCCGTCAATGGCCGCTCCGGGACTCGAACCCGGACACCTTTCGGCACAAGATCCTAAGTCTTGCGTGTCTGCCAATTCCACCAAGCGGCCGAGGCAATGCGAATGCTTACCTAATGATAGTTTCCGCCACACTGCACGCACCGTCAAGAGGAAGAGTGCGCGAGGCTATTCCTTCGCCGTCCATCGTAGTATCGGCTGACGCGCGGCTTGGACCTCGTCGGGACGGCTGATGGGCGTGGTGTGCGGCGCGTCGTGCAGGAGTTCGGCAGGCTCGGAGAGGATGGTTCGCAGCGTGTCGGCGAAGGCGTCGAGCGTTTCCTTGCTCTCGGTCTCGGTCGGCTCGATCATCATCGACTCTTTGACGGTCAGCGGAAAATAAACGGTCGGCGCATGATACCCGTAGTCCAACAGCCGCTTGGCCACGTCCATCGCGGACACGCCCCGCTCGGCCTTCAACTTCAACGCGGTCGCCACGAACTCATGCAGGCACCGCTCGCCGTGCGGCACCGGCAGCACGTCCTTCAGCCGGCTCAGCAAATAGTTCGCGTTGAGGACCGCGTTTTCAGAGACCTCCTTCAGCCCGCGCGGGCCATACGTGCGGATGTACGCATAAGCGCGGATCATCACGCCGACCTGTCCGAAGAAGCTGCGGACGCGGCCGATGGAATGGGGCCGGTCGTAGACAAGCGAGTAAACT
Source organism: Planctomycetia bacterium (assembly GCA_043749935.1). GTDB lineage: Bacteria > Planctomycetota > Planctomycetia > Pirellulales > PALSA-1355 > PALSA-1355. The sequence continues at coordinate 336 of JAYVCO010000099.1, read as the reverse complement.
TCTTCGGTCTTTTCAACTAGCGGCAACGGCAAGAACGGGGCGAGTTGTTTGGCCACGGCGATCGGCCCGGCGCCCGGTCCGCCGCCGCCGTGCGGACCGCTGAATGTCTTGTGCGGGTTGAAGTGCATCATGTCCGCGCCGAAATCGCCCGGCCGCGCGATGCCGAGGATCGCGTTCATGTTCGCGCCGTCGAGATAGATCAGCCCGCCCTGCTCATGAACCAGATCGGCGATCTGTTTGACCTGCGGCTCGAACAGGCCCAGCGTGTTGGGATTGGTAATCATGAACACGGCCACGTCGCGGCCGAGCTTGGATTTCAAATCTTCGAGATCGACG
>JAYVCO010000098.1:0-2495 GCA_043749935.1 Planctomycetia bacterium | reverse complement strand
CCCAAAGCAGGCTTTTTTGCCGAAACGAAGGGGGACGGTTGGATCAATGTGGCCGAAGTGCGAGAGACAAACGGGCGAAAGGAGGTCGTTGAGCGTGATTGACGAACTGCTAGACCTGTCTCGTCGGCTGAACATCACTGGCAGTGAAGGCTTCGCGTCCCGCGTCGTCCACTGGCTCATCGACCTCGATGGGCAGGGGCGATTCGTTGGTCTGTCTCCAACCATCCGTGCCTCCCGTCGAAGTGGCAATACGCCTGAGGAAGAACAAGGAAAGGTCTTTGACGTGCCTGTCTTCTACTTCGCGACGGCCAACCCAAAAGGCGATGTGAAGGCAACGGCGGGCGGCGGAAAGGCAGTTGCCGAGTTGGGCGTCGGCAATGTGGCGGAGCTGTTCGGCGTTGCCATCGTAGCTAGTGTCCGTCAGGATATGCGAAAAAGCTGATAATTCCCAGGTTTCTCGGCGATTTCGGCAATCGAAGATTGTGGGGCCATCGTCTAGGACGGTAAGCGAGGTATGGGTTTTTCCAGGGAATCGGCACTCGTCGGCCCCTTCCCGCCGCGGATCTTCACGGAGGATTGCCATGCGTCTGGCCTTGCACGAACAGCCGCGGTTGGATTGCCCGCCCGTCGACGCCGTCCCGCTGAACCTGAATTGCCGCGATGAGATCATTCCCATTTTGCGAGCCTTGCAGCATGTTTATGGACAGGTGCCCCTGCGGCGGGAGATCCTCGAGTGGGTCGGCAAGGATGTGAATGCGGACAGCCGTTCCGACCGCGGCCGAGAGGGTTTGAGTTACTGGACCATCATGGTGCTCGCGGCGGTCCGCCTGGGTTGCGACTTCGATTACGACAAGCTGCAAGACCTGGCCGAGCAGCACCGCACCTTGCGGTTGATGATGGGCATCGGCGACTGGCAGGAGGCCGAGGACTTCGATTGGCGGCGGATTCGGGACAACCTCTGCTTGTTGCAGCCGGCAACGCTGGAGAAGATCAACCACCTGATCGTCGCCGCGGGGCACCAGCTGGCGCCGAAGGCGATCGAGTCGGTGCGTGGCGATACCTTCGTGGTGGAGACGAACATTCATTATCCCACCGAGTCGGGTCTGATCTACGATGGTTTGCGTAAGGTGGCGGCGCTCGCGGCGGCCTTGGCGGAGAAGCACGGCCAGCCCGGCTGGCGTCAGCATGAGCACCTATTGCAGAACGCCAAGGACCTCGTGCGTCAGATTGACTGCGCGGCGCGTGCCAAGAGCCAAGGCGCGGACCGCCTCAAGCCCGGGTACGAGCGATTGTTGGCTCTGGCGGCGGACCTGCTGCAACGAGCCCGCCAACTCTTGGCGGCGCTGGGCTTCGGGGGCATCGGGGGCATCGGGGACAAGGACCACCCCGGCATCGACTGGTTCGGCGTCGGCTTCGAGGGGCCGCTCGAAGAAATGTGGCATTATTTGCTGTTGACGGAGAAGGTGTGCGGCACCGCTCGGCGGCGTGTGCTCCTCGGCGAGTCGGTGCCCAACGCGGAGAAGGTTTTCAGCATGTTCGAGCCGCACACGGAATTGATCCAGCGCGGCAAACAGCCGAACCCGATCCAATATGGCCACAAGGTGCTGGTGATCGAGGATGCGGCCGGCTTCATCTGCCATTACGCGGTGGTGGCCAACGGGGTCTTGGATCAGGACACGCTGGTGCCGGCGATGACCGAGCTGCAAGCGCGCGTGGGCGGCAAGATCGAGCGGGCCTCGTTCGATCGCGGCTTTCACACGGCCGCCAACCAGAAGGCCTTGGCGACGATCGTGTCGCATCCGTGCATTCCCAAGAAAGGCCCGCTCAGTGGCCGCAAACAACAGGAGGAAGCGACCGTGGAATTCCGTCAAACGCGCCAGAATCATCCCGGGATCGAGTCGGCGATCGGCGCCTTGCAGGCCGGCAACGGGCAAGAGCGTTGCCGTGACCAAAGCAAACTCGGCTACGATCGCTACGTCGGCTTGGGCATCCTGGGCCGCAATCTGCAGGCGTTAGGGAAGCTCCTCTTGGCCCAAGACGACGCCAAGTGCGAGTCGGCGAAATCCAAACGCAAGAAGCGAGCGGGCTAAACGGGCGATCGAGCCGCGATCGAGCCGCGATCGACGGGGCGACGGGGCGCAGGTACGCGCCGAGCAGGCGAGAACGGGTCCAAAAGCCGTCGCAAGCTCGCGTGGCCGAGTGGCGCTGCGGAAAGCGGCCCGCGATTGGTGTGACAATGCCATGTCACTCGGCTGCCGAACCGGCGGTCGTTTCGAAAACCAGGCATTTCCGGACGGACACTAGCTAAAGAATGACCGACGAGCGATGGTTCGCCGAACGTACATTGGAGCGAACGGGGCCGATCGTTTTCTCGTTCCACGGGATCAATCATTGGCTGTTGGCTACTGGCTGTTAGCTGTCGGCAAAACATCGAATGCCTTCGACGGAGGATGAACGATGAGCGAGCCCGACGCATCTTTGCCCGCCGCAGCGTG
>JAYVCO010000097.1:0-2102 GCA_043749935.1 Planctomycetia bacterium | reverse complement strand
CTACCAACGCGGGGCGCCCAAGTGGACGTGGAAAAGGGGCTGGTCACGTTAAGTCCCGAAGCCCACCAAGCACTGGCGGTTTCCACGGCCGAAGTCGATTTGCGACCCGCGGAAGAGCACGTCTTGGCTTACGCCGCGCTGGTCATCCCGTGGCAAAATCATGTATTTGCGACCAGCCAACTTGCCGGGAGAATCACGAAACTCTACGGCCGCCCGGGACAAATCGTGAAACAAGGGGAACCGCTCGCCGAGATTGCGAGCCCGGAATTGATCGAACTCCAGTCCCAACTTCACCGAGCTACCAATGACCTGCGATTGGCTGAAAAGATTCTGGAGCAGGTCCAAGGCTTGGCGGGGCAACAGATCCTGTCCGGCAAGGACTTATTGGAGGCCCGCGCCCGGCAGCGCGAGAGCCAGAATGCCTTGGCGGTCGCCCGCCTCAAGCTCATCGGACTGGGTTTCACGGACAAAGAGTTGCAGCACCAGTTGGATCACGACGATGCGGAGCCTATTCGATCGCTCCCCATCCTGAGCTCGATTAGCGGTCGGATCAGCCATGCCGACCTGAGCGTGGGCAAGAACGTCGAACCGAACGAACACTTATTTGAAATCATTGATACCTCCACGGTTTGGGTGCGGATCGATGTGCTCGAACGAGACATCCAGCGGATCGAGGTCGGCCAACCGGTTGAATTGCGGCTGACAGCCTACCCCGACCAAACCATCGCCACATCGGTTCGTGTGAAAGGAGCGAGCTTAGACCCCCAAACGCATTTGGCCGCGGTGTGGGGGCAGGTGGAAAACGTCGGCGGCCCATTCCCCAAGTTCTTACCCGGCATGAACGGCGAAGCGCGCGTCTCGGTATCCCATGCAAAAAAAATGGTGACCATCCCCACGGCGGCACTCTTAGGCGATGGTCCTGAACCGTTCGTGTTGGTGGAAGAGGCTGCTAATTCCAAAGCCTATGAATATCGAAAACAGAACGTCGCTGTTGCGCATCGCAATTCCCGAGTCGCGCAGCTAACCGACGGCGCGGTCTTCCCAGGAGACCGGGTGGTTGTAGCGGGCGGACATGAACTGGCCACCTATTTTGTCCCCAATGTGCTGCGCCTAAGTCCCGAAACCGAGAAGAATATTGGCTTGAAGATGGACGCGGTCGGGAGCCATTCTGTGGAACAAGTGCTGGAATTGGATGGTACTGTGGTGGCGCCTCCCGACCGACGCGGCTCTGTGTCCGCGCAACTTGCCGGAACCCTGCAACGCATTGTCGTGGAGCGCAGTCAGACAGTTCGCACCGGCGAAGTAATCGGCGAAATCGCGAGCCTCGATTTGCAAAACTTGCAGTTGGAATATCTGAGGGCGTACTTAGAGGCGGAACAACTGACCGACTCGCTCGAAAGACTCCGACCGTTGGAACGCGATCAAATTGCCAGCCGGCGAAAAGTTTGGGAAATGGAGAGCGCGTATAATGCCGCAATCAACCGGCGTGATAGCACGCGGCGCAAGTTAGAAACGATCGGGATCGCCCCCGAACAAATCGACGCGATTATCCAGAGCAAGCAACTCGTCAAATCACTGCCATTGCGGGCCCCGATTGACGGCGTTGTCGTGCGGTTCGACAAGGTCTTGGGGCAAGCGGTGAAGCCCGAAGAGCCGTTGTTCGAGATCCATGATTTATCGCACACTTGGATCCAAATAGATCTCTCGGAACGCGAGCTCAGCCAAGTTCGCCTCGACCAACCGGCCCGAGTGCGGATCCTCTCATCGCCCGGTTTTCTCGGCGAAGGGACGCTTGTCCGCAGCGGCGGAATTCTAGGCACCGAAAATCGCACTCTCGCATTGTGGGTGGAACTAAAAGAGCAGCCTGCGCAGCCATTGCAACCGAACATGCTTGCCCGAGTATCGCTCACAGTTGCGCACCCGTCACCCACATTGGCGGTTCCCATCGCCGCAATTGTTCGAGAGGGCTCCCGCGCATATGTGTTCGTTCGCAAGCCGGATGGCATCTTTGAACGCCGTGCGGTCGAATTGGGCCGGTCTGACGATCGTTTTGTCGAAATCAAGAGCGGCCTACGCGAAGGCGAAGCCATTGCGGTCGCCGG
>JAYVCO010000096.1:0-21058 GCA_043749935.1 Planctomycetia bacterium | reverse complement strand
CAACCGGGTGCCCGTTGTCACGCGAGCACGAATCCCGCAGGGTTTCGTGCGGGCCAGCCCACGGCGGCACAGGCAAAATGTTTGTGGCACTGCCACTAGCCATGGGCGAAACTACTTTGACCAAAGAGGCGAAGCGGTTGGCCAGGCGGTGAACTGCCTCCTCGTCGCATGTGCCGCAATGTTCTCCGCTGGACAAACCCACACCGTTCGAGCAGTTCGAGCGCCAGATGATTTGATCGTGGCACGAGCACTACTGGCGCATGCTTGAACGGAAGTTGCGTGGCCGCAGTCAATAGTTCCAGAGCTACGTTCACGTTGACGGCCGCCCAAGGCCCTAGAATCGGCTCTCCGGCAAACAGGTAGCCATCTAACTTACCGGAGCTATTTCGCGCAATAAGGCAACGCTGACGATTCTTGGTCCAGACGCGCTCGAGCAATTTTGTCCGATCGGCGCCAAACAGGGGCGCATCGAAGCGAATAATGGCCGCCAGGTCGTTGTCGCCAGCGAGAGAGTGTAGGTGCCTAGCAGCCGACAATGGCGCCGAGCTGGCTCGCTCATACACGTAGGCAGTGCTATCGTCGACAAAACCCAGTTGCTTATACAGCAGGGCGCCGCGATCGGTCGCATCGAGCAGTGCCACGGGATCGCCGCGCAATGCGAGCCAATTGAGAAGATGGTTCATCAATCGCCGGCCGAGCCCTCGGCTTTGCGCGCTGGGATCGACCGACATCATTCCAATGTAGGCACATTGTCCGTAATTGACGCAACCAACGGTGCCGAGGATTTTCCCATGGTCCGTGGCGACCCAGAACCCATCCGGTTCGATTTCCAGGTGCAGTCGCAACACCGGCTCGAAAGACAGCGTCCGCGCAAATGCCGATCGCAGCACGCCATCGGCCTCTGACACTTCCGATTCCTTTAGCAGGCGGATCTCGATGCTCATGGCGCCACTGGTATTGGGACCGGCAGAAAACCGTATTTGTTCGACATCAAGAAGCCGCAACCATAGCCGAGGTTCGCGGCGAACACGAGCCCCTTTTTAGAGGAAGGCCGCTGGCGGCAATGCATGCGTCGTTCCAGCAACTTTCAATCAAAAACCAGCGTGCCAAACTTCTCGAATTCGTGAAAGCTGGGACCGACGCGAGCCCAGTCCCAGGAGGTTTCACGGCCATCGTCGTAATCGACGCGATAGAAATTGGCTCGCCAGCGACTGGCAGGTTTGGGAGGAACATTGGCCAGCGGTTCGAGCAGTTTGTAAGGCACGAATACCTCAGCGGTCCACGATGCGATCTGTGCGCCTGGCGTATTGGAGCCACCCGTGGTGGTCACTGCGCGTCGCGTCCGGCGATCACCTTCGTAGTGCCAAGGCCGCCAACCGAGAAACTTTCCGCCCACGTTCGGAATCAGAATCGGCAGTTCATGCCCGAGCGGTGAAATCTCGTACTCGAAGTAAATCGGCTGTCGCTCGTCGGTCCAGAAAAAAAACTCGAACACGTCTTCCGTCCAAAGATCGAGAAAATCCTCCCGCATCGTGGCCGTGACCTTCCGATCGGTGCCGCTCATCAGGACGTACAAACCGGTCTTGGAATAGACCATTTTCACCCGGGCGTCGTAATCGTGGCCGCTTGCCGAACGCTTGCTCAGCGATTCCCAGGGAACATTCTTCCAGGCCGCTGCGCTACCGTCGCCTTTGACCTCGAAATCTTCCGACCGAGCCACGTGTAGGATCTTTTCCGCGGCAGCACCGCTCGCTTTCTCTTCTGCCATCGCTGCCGATCCTATCGCCAAAAGTAGCGCGAAACTGAGAGAGGCACCGGTGTTGAAACAATACTTCACGGTAGTCTCCATTTTCTAGAAAAGACAGTCATTCGTTGTCGATGCGCGGCTGGGACAGAACCAGTCCAGAATACTCCGCCGGCGGGCAATGTCGAGATTGCCGAACATATTTTTGAACCGGCTGTTTGAGATCCATATTGCCAACCCCATACTGACGTGCAGGCCCGAGCAAGGCAATGTTTGAATCGCCTCGGAAGTCGCCTGATAGAAACCTGAGGAACTGAGCATGTGTCGAAATACAGCCACGATCAGAACCAGCCGCATTCCGGCAGTCAAAACAATACGTTTGACCTATTTGGCAATCGCGTTCTGGTTGCTGACTGCCAGTGTGGCGGCGGCAGTAGATGATATCACGGTCCTGCACAATCTTTCCTACAGCGATGGAGTCAGCAAGAGCTGTACGTTGGATCTGGCGGTGCCAACGAAGAATTCTTCCACGCCGCGACCGGCGATCCTCGTCATTCATGGCGGAGGCTGGCTGGAAGGCGACAAGTCCAGCTTTGTTTCGCCAGACCATCCGATGCCTGGCAATATTCTCGATTTTGCCAAACTTGGGTTCGTGGCGGCGGCCATCAACTATCGAATGTCGCGCGAGGCTCCTTTCCCGGCCGCACTCGAAGACTGCCAAAGCGCCGTCCGCTGGCTGCGGTCACACTCTCAGGAATATCAAATCGATACGAATCATATTGGAGCCTACGGCAACTCGGCTGGCGGCCACTTGGCGCTACTGCTGGGAATGATTCCAGAACAGAACAAGGGCGAGCTTTCGAGCCGGGTTCAAGCGGCCGTCAGCGACAGCGGACCCGTGGATCTGTTGTTTCAGCAGCGCCAAAACCAACTGCGGACCGTGATCGAGATGTTCATGGGCGGGCCACCGGAAGGCGAGCGAGAAGCGCTCTATCGGCGCGCCTCGCCAGCGAATTATGTTTCGGACAAAGTCGCTCCGCTGCTCTTGATTTATGGCGTCGTCGATACGCAAGTCGACGTGGCCACCGCCGATCAGTTGGTGACGGCGCTAGGGCGGGCGGGATGCAAGGACGTGAGCTATTTCCGCCTGGCCAAAGTCGACCACTGTCCCCATTCGCTCATTCGCATTCCCTATCTGCAACCCGTCGTCGAGCAGTTCTTTCTGCGGACGCTAAAGCCCGAGAGCCAACCGTCGCGCTAATACCAGTTGTGCAGTGAACTGCGAGACCGGCTCACGCCGCTTTGGAGTGCGAGTGAATGCTTTGTGGAACTGCCGTCGTTGGTGCGACTGTTAGCGGTCGGCTGGCGGGCAATTCCAACAGCGACAATCCGGCTACAATAACCCGCGGGTCGACGCCAAAGAAAGTCGCCACGTCACGGGCGGTGCAGCGGCGCAACTCGAGGATTCTACGGAAGGCCTCGGCGCGCACTCCCAACGGCAGCTCGGCGCGATCCAATTGCGCAATGAACTGTTGTTCGAAACGCTCGCTCCGTTTGCGGGCCGTCGGCGTGCCCTGTAGCGGTGGGAAGCGATTGGGCTGTTGCTGACAATGGATCCGCCACTTGCGAGCCAAAGAATCTTCCGCTGCCATTTTCTAGAACCCCGCCAAAGCAACGGAAACAGTCATGAAGCTGATTCCGCAAGATCGCCCAATGCCGAGCCTGTGCCCTGTTTGCCAAACATTAAAGTTTATCGACCCCATCCCGCGCTGGACGTGAAAACAAACCCTCGATCCTGATAACCCCCACCGTTGGCGCAAACCCGGCGATGTGCGTTGAGAGAATCTTGCGAACCTATTCGGGTCAGGAAAACTGAAACGTGCGGAACGGACCACAATTGCCCGCCGCCCGGTTGGTGACACACGGCTTCTCTCAGCCGAATCGGGCAAAACCGTGCTGCCGTGGGATTCTCCGAGCTAAACCGCCGGTCCGCGGGTCTCAACAACCGCTCGCTCGTAGGCTGCTTGCACGGCTTCCTGGCCATAATGGCGCTCCAGCCGCACGATGCCGAAATGGAATTCAGCAACGCGGTTAAAGTGATCCATGAAGGCAGCGTTGAGTACCGACCCCATCGCGGCGCCGGCAATCGGCACCGCCTGGGCTGCCAGTTTTTGAGTGATCACAATCTTGAATCGGCTGGCCACTTTGTGCAAGAAACGAACGAGCACGGGTGCGCTTTTGTGCGATAGTGCCGTGCCGATTTCCTCCGAGGAGTGACGGGCCAGATAGCCCGCGGCGTCGCGCATTGCCAGCGACATTCCTAGCCGGCTTGAAACGTAGGCCGACTCCATTTTTTCTAGCGATGGCGAGCCAAAGCTAAAGACGGCAATACACTGCAAACGGACGGCCGGATCGTTCAATTGGGCCCCGCTTTTCGCGGCAATCTCGGCGATCGAACGGAGCATCAGAGTCGTCGTGGCGGGTATTTCCAACCCGGCGCCGATCAGCCCAAACAATCCGCCCACGGCGCCGGTCGTGGCCGTCATCGCGGTGTGAAAGTGCTGCCCGCCCGGCATGCGCCACCGCTTCAACGATCGATCGTCATCGCGCGGGAGTGTGCGTACTGCCCAGTCAAGCGACCGATCGAGCGCTGCGCTTGTCACGTCGCTAATCAGCGCTTGAGCGCGCGCGGGCAATGCGTTCAAGATACCTTCGGCGGGCATGCCCACCAGGTTGGCCGCACGCAGCACGAAACCGGGATGCTCGAGATACGAAGCCGCCTCACGCAGAAATCGCGTCTCGTCGGCGGTAAACCTGAGTGATTCAGCCACGTAGAACCTACATGTCCCGGCGCAAGGCAAAAATGAACAGTTAAATACAGCCAATTGGCGTCCTTTAACCATCCAGCATGATTATAGCCGCGAGCCGAATGGGGGGCCAAGCAAGTTGGCCGGCCTACTTCTTCGATCGCAGTTCTGGAAGCTGGACAGTCCTTGCCGGGATGCTCTATAAAGTGAACCCAGGTGGTTTTTAAGCCCACGCTAGCCGGCTCGTGCTGACAGCAGGGTCCAGTGTCGAAAAGAAGTCGCCGAGAGGATCGTCACCGCCGAGGAAGTCTTCCAGTAACCGCAACCGACGGATCAATCGCCCCATGAATTCACGAAAATGCGCCATCGTTACGGGAGCCGCCAGCGGGCTCGGCCGGGCGATTTCTCTGGAACTGGCGCGCCACGGTTGGCGCATCGCACTGGCCGACGTCAACGAAGCCGGCAGTCAGGAAACACTGAAACTGGTGCAGCAGGCGGGCGGCGAGGGACAGGTCGAGCGGCTTGACGTGACCGATCCCGACGCCTGGCTGGCGCTGCGCGAAAAGCTCCGAGCTACGTGGCCGGGATTGGACCTGCTGGTCAACAACGCGGGTGTGGGTGTAGCCGGCGAAGTTGGCCAGTTGCCGCTCGAAGATTGGCGCTGGATCATCAACATCAATTTGTACGGCGCGATTTACGGCTGCCACACGATGATCGAATGGATGAAGGAGAATAAGCGGGGCGCGCACATCGTCAACATCGCTTCGATGGCCGCGATTGCCTCGGCGCCGGGCATGGCTCCCTACAACATCACGAAAGCCGGCATGCTCTCGTTTTCCGAAACGCTGTATGGCGAGCTAAAACCGCACAACATCGGCGTGACTGGTGTTTGCCCGGCGTTCTTTCCTACCAAGATCCTCGACAACGGGCGCTTTCAAACAGCCGGTCAGCGCAAATTAGCCGACCGGCTGATGAGCACTTCGCGCGCTACGGCCGACGACGTGGCCAAGCGCATCATGCGCGCCATCGACCGCAATCAGCTCTACGTGTTCGTGCCGGCCGTGGCCAGCATCTTCTGGCGACTGAAGCGACTGATGCCAATTACGGTGCTCAAGATCATCGGCCGTCGCCAGGTCAAAGAAGCCGCGGCCGCAGCAGCAAACGCCCGATAGTTCGTGGCAGGCTTTGGCATTGGTCAGCGCCGATGATTTCTTGACTAGATCGGTTCAGGATATTCGTTGTGTTGAGCTTGAAGATTGAAACGCAAGAGCGTTGGTTGAACCAGGTGGATCGCGACCTGCCGGCGATTTTGATCGATCATGCGCATTGCGAAAAGAAGGCTGCCGGCGCCGCCTTGAACCTGATTTTTGCTTACGGCACCGTCTATCCCAAAATCTGCGGCGAGCTGTCGGAGATTGTGGTCGAGGAGCTGGAGCACTTTCGGCTGGTGCTCGATCTACTCGCCGAGCGAGGCATCAAATTTCAATCGCAAAAGCCGAGCCATTACGGCCGTGTGTTGAACGAGCTGGTGCGCAAGACCGAGCCCGATCGGGCCGTCGATCGGTTGCTCGTGGCCGGATTGATCGAGGCGCGAAGTTGCGAGCGGTTCGCGTTGTTGCGAGACCATGTGCAAGAGCCGCAACTGGCCGAATTCTATGGAAGCCTGTTCGAGTCCGAGGCCCGACATCACAGCACGTATGTGCAAATGGCCCGGCGGTTCGCGCCAGAAGAAGTGATTCGAGCCCGATTGGAAGAGCTAGCGCTCGAAGAAGCCCAAATCATCAGCCAAGGCGACGAGCTGCCGCGAATGCATAGCTGAGGCTGATGGACGATTCCTTTCCGCATCAACCAACCTATGCATCGTGCAGCGACCGTCAAACAGTGTTTTCGTCTCCGGTGCCACTGGCGTGTCGTCAGTGCATTTGCTTTCCGGGCACTGGCGACACGCCAATGGCACCAACGGATACCCGGGAAATTAGCCCAACTTCCGCAGCTGGGTCGGCTTTTTTGTTTTTTGGGTTGGATTTTTTGGCGTAAGTCGTTGAGCGGTGGGACGAGGATCGGTGCAGGGCCGATGTAGTGCCAACCTTCTGTCTTGAATTAGGCTGGTTCGCGGTCATGATCATGTCTGTCCACGGAGGGCGGGCATGTACCTGCGGCACACGACGATCCGCAAGAATGGCAAGACGCACACCTACTGGCGATTGGTGCGCTCGGTCCGCATCGGCCGCAAGGTGCGGCAAGAGACGGTCGCTCAACTGGGAGAGCTGGACGCTCAAGGACGCATCGCCGCGCGTGACTTGGCCGATTCGTTGGTTGGCGTCGAGCGGGCGCCGGGATTATTTGCCTCGGACGTCCCCAGCGCGCCGCTCCAGGTCGATTTGAGCAGGCTGCAGTTGGAGCGTGGCCGCCGTTTTGGGGACGTGTGGCTGGCCTGGCGTTTGTGGCAGGCGGTGGGTCTGGACCGCCTGCTGGAGGCGTGCCTGCCGCGCGGTCGCGAGGACATGCCGTGGTGCGCCATCGCCGCCATTCTGGTGATCGCCCGGCTGTGCGAGCCTTCGAGTGAATTGCACATTGCCGAAGATTGGTTTCGTCACACGGCCTTGGACGATCTGCTGGGCATTGCCGCCGAGAAGATCAACGACGACCGGTTGTATCGCGCGCTCGATCACTTGCTGCCACACAAGGAGACCTTGGAGAAGCATTTGAAGCAGCGTTTGGGAACGCTCTTTGAATTGGAGTATGACTTGCTGCTGTACGATGTCACCAGCACTTACTTCGAAGGGCAGGCCCTGCGGAACCGTCTGGCCGCGCGCGGTTATTCGCGCGATCATCGGCCGGACTGCAAGCAAGTCTGCATCGGCTTGGTGGTCAGCCGCGAAGGATATCCGCTGGGTTATGAAGTGTTCGCCGGAAACCGCAACGATGTGACCACGTTGCAGGAGATTGTGGCCCGCATGGAGTCGCGCTACGGACGCGAAGGACGCATCTGGGCCGTCGACCGCGGAATGATCAGCGACGCCAATTTGCAGTGGCTCAAGCAGCGCGGCTCCCGGTACATCGTGGGCACGCCCAAGAGCCGGTTGAAACAGTTCGAACGGCAATTGCTGGTCGGATCGTGGAACGAAGTTCGCTCGGGGCTCGAAGTGCAGGTCGTGCCCGGTGATTCCGACAGCGAGACTTTTATTCTCTGCCGCAGCGCCGACCGCGCCGCCAAGGAACAGGCCATGCGCGAGCGCTTTGAGCGCCACATCGAGACGGGCTTGGCAGCGATCCAGCGCGGCTGTGAGAAACGTCGTCAGGCCGCGAGCGTGATCGAGCGGCGAGTAGGCCGGCTACTGGGGCTCAATTCGCGCGCGGCTGGGCTCTACCACGTCGAAGTCACACGCGGCTCGTCAGGTGGCGCGTGGCTCAATTGGTCGAAGAAGAGCGCGGCCCTCGAATCGGCCCAACGGCGCGAAGGCTGTTACCTGTTGCGCAGCAACGTTGCCCATTGGACGGCCGAAGAACTGTGGAAGGCCTATATGCAGCTCACGGACGCCGAGGCCGCGTTCCGCATTCAGAAAGACAACTTGCGGTTGCGACCGGTGTGGCATCAAACGACTGAGCGCGTGCAGGCCCATATCCTGGTTTGCTTCCTGGCCTACGTGCTACGCAAGACCCTCGAAGGCTGGGCAAAGAAGGCCGGCCTGGGCAGTAGCGCAACCACGCTGCTGGAGGAGTTCGCGCGAATCCAAAGCACCGACGTCGTGATGCCCGCCACGGACGGGCGCTCGGTGAAATTGCGCTGCGTGGTACGGCCCGATCGTGCTCAAGCAATCCTGCTGGATCATCTCGGACTCATTCTTCCGCAACGTCTCCGTTTGCTCAAGGGAATCAGCCAAATGTAGTGCCAACTTTGGTCCATCGCGCGTTGAAAAATAACGACTTACAACACGATTTGACCTAATACTGCGGAAGTTGGGTTAGCCCCGACAAATTAGCCCCGGAAAACTAACATCGTCGAGCAACTAGAAGCTCTTGATGATCGAGCCGCCGTCGACGACCAGCACGGCGCCGGTGATGTAGCTGCCGGCGTCGCTGGCCAACAACAGTGCCGGGCCGGCCAGCTCACGCGGCTCTGCCCAGCGGCCGAGCGCCGTGCGCCGGGCGAACACCTGCTTTTCCTCGTCGCTCAGCAAACTGCCGGGCAGATCGGTCAAAAATGGTCCCGGGGCGATGCAATTGACCGTAATGCCGTACTCGCCCAAGTCGAGCGCACTCGCCCGGGCCAGGCCCAGCAGGGCGCTTTTGGTGGCCGAGTAGACGTTGCGTTCTTCCTTGCTCGAGATGCCCATGATCGACGAAATGTGAATGATCCGTCCCCAGCGCCGCTCTTTCATCTGCGGCACCAAGGCCCGAGTCATCGCCATGCACGAGCTCAAGTTCAACTCGATGATCCGATCCCAGACCTCGTCCGTGATCTTGTCGATGGCTTGCGGAGAATTGCTCCCAGCGTTATTCACCAGGATGTCGACCTTGCCCATGGCCGCGAGCGCCTTGTCGGAGAGCGTTTTCACTTCCGAGCGTTTGGTCATATCGGCCACGAAATAGACGACCTTGGCCTTGGTGCCCGCTTGAATTTCCGCCGCCGCACTCTTGAGCTCGTCTTCGTGTCGGCTGGAAATGATGACGTTCGCGCCGGCCTCGGCAAACCCCCGGGCCATGGCCTTGCCCAGTCCTTTGCTGCCGCCAGTGACCAGGGCCACGCGGCCAGTGAGATCGAACAGAGATTGGCTCATGAGATTTTCGCGCCTTAGGAAAGTGCTTCGACAATCAAATCGCCGACTTGTTGCGTGCTGTAGCCCATCTTGCCGGCCGCCTGGCTTTTCATTTTGGTGCCGGTTACTTTTTGAATCGCCTGTTGAACGCGCGCGGCGCTCTTGGGCTGGCCCGAGTGCTCCAGCAGCATGCTCATGGCGTTGATCGCGGCGATCGGGTTGATCACGTGCAGGCCGGTATACTTCGGCGCGCTGCCGCCCATCGGCTCGAACATGCTGGTGCCGCCCGGGTCGGGGTTGATGTTGCCGCCGGCCGCCACGCCCATCCCGCCCTGCAAGATGCCGGCCAGGTCGGTGATGATGTCGCCGAACATGTTCGTCGTCACGATCACGTCGTAGTATTCCGGGTTCTTGACCATCCACATGCAACAGGCGTCGACGTGGTTGTAGTCGGCCTTGATATCGGGATATTCCTTGGCCACGTCCTGGAACGTTCGCCACCACAGGTCATGGCCGTAGGTCAGCACGTTGGTCTTGGCGACCAGCGTCAGCATTTTCTTCGGGCTGTTCCGCTTGCGCGTCAGCTCGAAGGCCCAGCGAATGCACCGCTCGCAGCCCTTGCGCGTATAGAGGGCCGTCTGGCTGGCCACTTCGTCGGGCGTGTTCTTTTTCAGAAAACCGCCAACGCCGACGTACATATCCTCGGTGTTTTCCCGCACGACGACAAAGTCGATATCCGCCGGGCCCTTGTCCTTGAGCGGCGTCTCGACGCCAGGAAACAACTTGACCGGTCGCAAATTGATGTACTGGTCGAGCTGAAACCGCAACTCGAGCAGCAGCCCCTTTTCCAGGATGCCCGGCTTCACGTCCGGATGCCCCACGGCCCCCAGATAGATCGCGTCAAACGTACGCAGCTCATCGACCGCCCCAGGCGGCAGGATCTCGCCGGTCCGCAGATACCGCTCGCCGCCAAAATCGTAATCGACCAATTCATATTGAAAGCCATCCAAGGCCGCCACCGCCTTGAGCACCTTCAAGCCTTCCGCGGCCACCTCCGGACCCGTCCCATCACCACCGATCACGGCAATGCGTAAAGCTTTTTGTTTAGCGTTCAAAACAGACCTCAATTCCTAAAGCATGCGAGAAGTCGTCCCGAGGCCGAAAGGCCAACGAGGCAAGCGCGCGGGGCAGAAAAGGTCCGATTTTAGCAGCCGGGCGAAGGGGTCACAAGTTGCGCCCGAAGCGGGCTATTGGGCCAATTGTAGGTCATGCACCCTGTGCATGACATTCCGTGGTGGTGAAGGCGTCATGCACGGGGTGCATGATCTACTTGGCTATAACCGGCAACAAGGAAAATTGAGCCGAATGAGCGAACGGACTATATTGAGGCTATGAGTTCGCGACGCCTTATCAAGTTCGTTTGTTGGTTGCTTGGCGCCATCCTGGTCATTGGGATTTTGCCTCTTACGGTTCGCACGCAAAGCAGTTTCACTTGCACGCTCTGTCGAGTGGAACGCATCGACAATTCGTTGATTGGGTTTCCGTGGCAGACTTTCCGTGATTCCGAGTTCACTGAGTGGTATCGGAAGCATCGACCCCAGCATGTACACGCGTGGGGATGGCAAGGCACAATTCGCGGCATTTCCTTGTTCGGTGCAACCACCTATCGAGCCTGTGGAGTGCATCATCCTGTCTGCGACATTCCGCAGACGACGTTGCAAGAGTTTTGTGAGCAGGCCGACGATTCGACGCTCGCCACATACTTTGACGGGATAACTTCGACGAATCCCGACATTCAGACGCAAACTGTCCAAATGGTCTTGAACAGAGTGTTCGCAGATAAGTAGATGAGTAGGTCATGCACCCCATGCATGACGCCGGCGACACCAACGCAATGTCATGCACGGGGGTGCATGACCTACCAAAGAGTCTTCTGCCCCGACTAAATCCCGATCCCTTCTCGCTTCGCTTCCGCCTGCGCCTCGCGAAATCGCCGTTTGACCGCCTCCGAATAATGAAAATGTTGCTCGAAGCGGGCGAGGCCATTGCGTAATAGGGCTTCGTTGAGCATTTCGTCGCCGACCCAGACGTAGGCTAGGAACCGGCCGTATTGATCGACGCGTTCGCGATCGAATTCAAGCCGCGCGCTGCCCCTGGCGAGAAACTGTTTGGTGAAGGCGGTTGCCTCGGGGCCCCAGGGTTCGACAGGGTGCTCGGGCTTGACTGTCTCGGGTGTGTTGACGCCGATCAGGCGAACCCGGAATCCGGGAGCGAAGAGGATCGTGTCGCCATCCACCACTCGCTCGACGACATAGGCGCCGGCCACGGGCGGTTGCGACGGATTGAAACCGTCGTCGGGACTCCAAAGCCGGGCCGCAAACAGCACGGCCAGCACGAGGCAGACGGCCAGCGTGCGGTAGGGACGACGACGAAATCGTCGGCGAGTATCGATTGTTCGGCACCCGCCAGCTAGTTCTTGCTGAACTGGAATTGCTTCGAGAGCTCGCGGCCGAGCGGATTCTTGATGAACTTCTTGCGGCATTCGGTGCACAGATCGAACCGCAGTTGCTCGTAGACGTCGTTGCCGATCTGAGGATCGAGAGCGTCTTCGGAGTGTTGCAGGATCTCTTGGATTTCCTGCAAGTGGTCTCGGTCGTCGTCGAGCTCGTCCGTCGCGCTGGGATCGAACGCTGCGTAGACTTCCATCTTGACCACGTAGCGCAGATCCTCGGGATCGAGCACGCGCTTGCAACAGTCACATGAATGGTGAATCATCGGCACTTTCCCCGCATCAAAAAAAATGGGCTTCCCTGCTGATACACGATTATCGATTCCGAGCAAAACAATGGAGGCCGGCACACTCTCGAACGCCCGCGTTTCTGGGCTTCCGGTTGGTCGCCCTTTTTCCATTGGTTTGGCAGGACTCAATAAGTACCACGCCAAACTTCATCCTAATGCGCCTTCTCGAACCAGAGCAAGCCATCCTTGGCATTTTTTTGCGATTGGTGCGCGCGGCCCAGAATATCTGCGATTGCTGCTTGACAAGCGGTGTTGAGTGTGTCCTTCGTGGGGCGGTGATTGCATGGGTTTCGGACCGTGAGAAATGGATGACGGTGTCTCATTTCCGCTCATGGCAATCTCTTGTTTTCGCCCCGCGGCAACGGTTGATTTCCGCCCCCACGCCGTGGAAGCCTGCACTGGCCCCCTAATGTCGTGCCGACTACAATAGGCACGTTGGGAGGTAGCGGGCAGGCCCTCGCAGGTCCGCTATCGAAATGTAAGCCGGAAGCGCGTGCGACAGCGGTCGCGTGAACCTCGGCAATGGACGCGTGCCGCAGGCAAAGCAAGAAACCTCTTGGGGGAGCGTTTCATGACGAGTTTGGCTGGTCCCAGTCCGCTCAGTGCCAGCGTGCTGGTGTTGAATCGCTTTTATATGGCCGTGCACGTGGTCAACGTGCGCCGGGCCTTTGGCTTGCTGTTTCGCGAGTTGGCCGAGGTCATCCACTTGCAGGAAGGCCAATACGCCAATTACAGCTTCGAGTCGTGGCGCGAAATCAGTGAGCTGCGCTCCTCGTTCAAAGAGCCCCACGAGGATTGGATTTCAGCCGTGAATTTCGAAATCCAAGTGCCGCGCGTGATTCGCCTGCTGTCGTTCGATCGCGTGCCGAAGCAAACCATTCGCTTCAACCGTCGCAATCTGTTCGCCCGCGACGGAAACCGCTGTCAGTATTGCGGCAAGAGTTTTCCGACCAGCGAGCTGAGCCTGGACCACGTGGTTCCCAAGAGCCGCGACGGCCAGACCTGCTGGGAAAACATCGTTTGCAGTTGCGTGGCCTGCAACGTGCGAAAAGGTGGCCGCACCCCGCAAGAAGCCAACATGAAGCTGATTCGCCACCCAACCAAGCCCAAGCGCAGCCCGCTGTTGGCGATCAAGCTGGGCAATCCAAAATACGAGAGCTGGAAAACGTTTTTGGACAGTGCTTATTGGTCGGTGGATTTGAAATAACCCACGCGATATCTAGCGAGGCGCAGCTCAAAACGTGGCAAGGTAAGAGGCACTGTAAGAGTTTGCAACTCCGCGCGGGCGCAAGCAAACCGATCGCCTCGATTGCGTCAAAACAAGAGAGACCGAAGAAGCACCTGTCGGGCCCGAGCGCGCGTTTTACGCGCCTGCCAGAGGCTCTTTCTTTTCCGTGATCACGGGGCACTGGGTTGCCATCTCGGCATTCAGCGCGGTGAATTCCTTCCACTCTTCGGGAAGGTTGTCTTCATGGAAAATGGCTTCGACCGGGCATTCCGGAACGCACGCTTCGCAGTCGATGCATTCATCAGGATGAATATAAAGCATCTTCTCGCCCTCATAGAAACATTCGACGGGGCACACCACCACGCAATCGGTGTACTTGCAGGCGAAGCATGGCTCGGCAACAACGTGAGTCATTGACAGGTCTCTCCTTATGGCGTCAGGGCCCAACTTGGCAGCGGGCAGGACGCGAGCAATAAAAAACGGTCCCAGATCAGATTACTTGCCAGATTACTTGCCAGATTGCTTGTTCGGAGCGCCCTCTTCGGTTTGAGGGTAAAACGCTTCCGGTTCTTCATTAAGTCGGCGGTCAGGACCAAAATCGGCAAGCTCAGTTCACCGTCTTTGGCCAAAGGTGTCAAGTGCTTGAAATAAAAGCACTTGAAGGTCCGAATTCGTGTCTCGCGCGAATTTTAGTGCTGGCGGTGGCGAGCTGTCAAGCGACCGATTTTAGCGATCGAACGGTTTAAGCAACTCAGACTTGCTTCGTTCGGACATTCAACTTAAAATCAAAGGTGTTAACGGTTTCCGTGATGCACCTCGCCGGTCGTGTGGTACCTCAGTGGTGCGGCGCGCCGGCTCGCAGGCCTGACAATCGCGGCATTTCGCCCTGCATGAGTGGATAGCCCGGCAACTAGGGGATAGTTTGTGGCACTGTCTGAGATCGACCGCACTCTCCTGCAACGTTGCTTGGCTCGGAAGCCAAGGGCCTGGGAGGATTTCGTCGATCGCTTCATGGGCCTGGTCGTCCACGTGGTGAACCACTCGGCCCAATGCCGTTCGCTCCGGCTGACGCACGAAGACCGCGAAGACCTGGCGGCGCAAGTCTTTTTGTCCATTGTCCGCGACGACCTGGCCATCTTGCGACATTTTCGCGGCGAGAGCAGCCTGGCTACCTATCTGACCGTGATCGCGCGGCGGGTGGTGGTCGCGGAATTGCTCAAGCAAACATCGCCCCCACGGATGGCCAACGCCAGTCCGCAGCACGCTCTGGCCATGGCCGGCGCCGAATCGGAACAGCGCGTCAGCGATCGCGATGAGGTCGAGCGACTGCTGGCCGAGCTCGACGGCGCTGAGGCCAAGATCGTGCGGATGTATCACTTGGAAGGCAAGTCCTACCAGGAAATCAGTTCGGCCGTGGGTCTGCCCGAAAACAGCGTCGGCCCCACCCTCAGCCGCGCGCGAAGCAAGATGCGTCGCAACGCCGAAGCGACCGACTAGAGATGGTTCGATGACAATAAGGGACGACTCAAAAATAACATCGGCATTTTGATTTTCCTCACCCCGCCCTCTCCCAGAGGGAGAGGTGTTTGCGGGCGAAGTTATTTTTGAATCGTCCCTAAGCTCAAACGGAGTTGAGACGGCTGCTCGGGACGCGCTGTGTGCCATGAAGTTACACCCGCCCGCTCGCTAGCCGCACTGTACATGGACGCTCTGCCCTTGCTCGCCGCGCCCGGTCGTCACAGTTATCGCTGCCCTGGCGAAGACTATGATATCGACCGCGCCGTGCATCTCGGCCGGTTGGCGGAGTTCTATCCCGGTTGCCGCGAATGTGCTCACCGCGGCGAAGTAACCGAGTTATCCTCCGAGCAGCGCCAGCAATGGGCCGAGCTCGACAGCCGCAGAACCTCGGGCCCGCGATTTACGGCCGAGGGTCTTGAGAGTAGTTCGCCCGGCGATATCGATCGCCCTACCGTGCAGCAGTTTTCCACCGCCCTGGCGATCGCTCTATGGCGCGGCGCCGGCGAAAAACCCAAGCCGCCGGTCGTCGTGGTGGGCAACGATGGCAATTGGGCTTCCGCCGAGCTGCTTTCGACTGCCTGCGAAGCCTTGCAATGGGCCGGCTGCGCGGCGGTCGAAGCGGGCGCGACGACTTCCGCTTCGCTGGCCAGCGTGACGCACCAATTGCGCGCCGACGCAGCGATCTGGCTCGGCAACGCCTCCGGCCGCCCGCACGCGTTCAGTTTGAAAGTCTTGGGAACCGGCGGCCAGCCGTGGTCGTCGCCAGGCGGGCTCGATCGCGTTCAAGAAATCTACGATTCGCGGCCCGCTCGTCCCAAACGGCATGGCGGCGGGTTGCGCAGGGCCAGCGCCGACGAAGTGTATCTCAAGCCGCTCGAATCGCTCTTTCATGCCCTGCGTCCATTGCGATTCGTAGTCGATACCGCGAGCGCACCCCTGCTCGGATGTTTCGAGCGGCTCGCATCCGACTCCGCTTGCGAGTTGGTGCGTCCGCAACGGACTCAAATGTTCGCGCAGCAGCGCCCGACGGCCGATACTTCGTTCCTGGCCAGACGCGTGAGCTTGATCGGCCAGCAGGTTGTCGAAGAGGGTGCACATTTTGGACTCTGGATCGATGGCGACGCCGAATCTTGTCATGCGGTTGATGAAAGAGGCTTGCCGGTAGACATCGAAAGAATGTTTTGGATGATGGCAACATACGTATGTCGCGAGCAATCCCAGCCTACGATGGTGCTCGAGGCCGACGCGAGCTCCGACTTGAACGTGGCCCTTGAGCAACTGGGCGTCCGTGTGATTCGCAGTCGTTCGACGCGCGAATCGATGAGCGCCGCGATTGCTTCCAGCGATGCGATCTTTGGCGGCGGGCCGAGCGGCCGTTTCTGGTATTCCGGCCAGCCGCCGTTGCCAGATGCACTGATGACGTTGAGCCTGCTGCTAACCATGCTCAGCCAGTCGGACCGCCCGATCTCGGCAGTCCTCGACTCGGGCTGCGGCGCGCTGTACAAATAGCTATTGGGCCGGGCGTTTCCGCGGCCATCGTAGCCATTCACTTCATTCACAATGCTCTCCCTTGGTCGCCATGAGTAGCCATCCTTGGATCGCGGACCGCATGCAGTACTTCGACAGCTCGGGCATCCGCAAGGTGTGCGATCTGGCTAGTGCCATGACCGATCCGATCAATCTTTCGATTGGCCAGCCCGACTTTCCCGTGCCCGAGGTGATTCAACAGGCCGCCATGGCCGCCATTCGCGAGAACAAAAACGGCTACTCCCCGACCCAGGGCATTGGGGCTTTGCGGGAAAAGCTGCAAGACCGTGTGCAGGCCCAGTACCGGCACTCGACGCGCCAGGTCTTTGTCACCAGCGGCACCAGCGGCGGGCTTGTGTTGGCCATGATGGCCCTTGTCAATCCGGGTGACGAAGTGATCGTCTTCGATCCTTATTTCGTCATGTACAAGTCGCTCGTCGGGCTGGTGGGCGGCAATTGCGTGATGGTCGATACCTATCCCGATTTTCGCATCGACGTCGCCAAAGTGGCCGACGCCGTGACCAAACGCACCAAAGCCATACTGTTCAACAGTCCGGCCAATCCGACGGGCGTAATGGCCAGCGACGCCGACATTCGCGCGCTCGCCCAACTGGCCAGCGAGCGCAACATTGCCTTGATCAGCGATGAAATCTACAACCAATTCAGCTACGACGAGCCGTTTGTCTCACCGGCCAAATACAATCCGCAAACGCTAGTGATCGACGGTTTTTCGAAAACCTACGGCATGACCGGTTGGCGGCTGGGCTTCGCGCATGGGCCGGCCGAAGTCATTCAACAGATGATCAAGTTGCAGCAGTACACGTTTGTCTGCGCTCCGCAGCCCGTCCAATGGGCCGGCATCGCGGCGCTCGACGTGGACATGACACCGCACATCGATGCCTATCGAAAAAAGCGAGACATGGTCGTGGCCGCCCTCTCGGAAGACTACGAAGTCGTCAAACCGGGGGGCGCATTCTACGTCTTCCCCAAAACCCCCTGGGGCACCGGCGACCAGTTTGTTCACAAAGCCATCGAAAACAAGCTGCTGGTCATACCCGGCAACATCTTTAGCAGCCAAGACACCCATTTCCGGATTTCCTACGCCGCCAGCGACGACACGATCGCCCGCGGGCTGGAAGTGCTCAGAAAGCTGGCTCGCGAGAAGCGCTAAGGCAATGACGCAAAAATACCTTCGGGATTCTTGTTCTCCGTCGTGCAGTCGTGCCGTTGTGGTTCTCCGATCGAGCACCGAAGGTGCGTAACATGTCAGGCCAGGGCATCGCCCTGGTTAGCGTGTCTATAGAGGCACTTAAGGGCTGTAAGCCCGAAACATCGAATCACCATCTCGCACACCATTCGAAGTTTCGGGCTTTCAGCCCTTCGAATCGCAGTTGGGCGCGGTGACCCCGGGCGTTGCCCGGGGCTGACATGTTTCGGGCTTTCAGCCCGGAGATTAGGAGAGTCGTAGCGAATTGCCGACCCAATCGTGCAAGCAGATCCATAATGTTGTTGCGCGTCGGGTTAATGAAAGATGGCTTTGGCCCACCTGGCGCGGTATGCTATTGCCGTGCTCCAGGCAAAATGGCTCATGAGGCAAAAGCTTGCGTCCGTGCTGAGTTTCTCGCCGGACCGCTGACACTCTATTCGCAAAAGGAGTCCTTCGATGAACGCTCCCCGCACACGCCGTGAGTTTCTGACCGCGGTTGGTCAAGGCATGTTGGTGGCCGGCGTCGGTGCCGGGCTGGCTAGCGACTTGGGCCTGTCACCTGCTTTTGCCGATGAAGGGGCCGAGGCGCTTTCGTTCGGAGCGCTCGATCCGCTCGTGGCGCTGATGCAAGAGACATCGATCGAGCGGCTGCTGCCGACCCTGGTCGAAAGAATCAACGGCGGCACCGAACTGAAAACGCTAGTGGCGGCCGGCGCGCTGGCCAACGCGCGGTCGTTTGGCGGCGAGGACTATATCGGCTATCACACGATGATGGCTCTAGCGCCCGCCTATCAGATGTCGCGCGAGCTCTCCGGGCCGCGACAGGCTTTGCCCATTCTCAAAGTCCTCTATCGCAATACCAATCGCATTCAGGAGCACGGCGGACGAAAGACCGAAGTCTTGCACCCTGTAAAACCCAGCCCGCTAAGTCCGGGCGAGAGCGGCGCCGAGGCCTTGCAAAATGCGGTGCGTGCCGCCGACTTGGACCGGTCCGAGCGCACCTTCGCGGCCTTGGCTCAAGGAGACGCACGGGAAGCGTTCGATCAACTGTTGTATTCCGTTCAGGACGACACGCAGGTCCATCGCATCGTGCTGCCATATCGCGCCTGGGAACTATTGGGCCTGATCGGATACGAACACGCGCACACCATGCTGCGCCAGTCCGTGCGGTTCTGCGTCAAAGAGCGACCACGCGGCGAGGTTGTGGGCCAGATGCTGCCGAAAGTGCTCGACCAACATAAGCTAGCGGGTCGCACGCCGGGCGATCGCGCGGCCGACGACGCTTGGATCGACCAGATGAGCCAAACCCTGTTCAACTCCACGCCCGCGCAAGCTGCCGATGCTGCCGCGGCGGCGTTGGCCGAAGGTTTTTCACCCGACGCGCTGCGCGAGGCCATTTCGCTGGCCGCCAATCAATTGGTTTTGCGCGATATCGGCCGCATCGCGCAGCACGAATCGCCGGGCAAGCCGATTGGCAGCGTGCATGGCGACTCGGTGGGCGTGCACGCTTGCGATTCGGCCAACGCCTGGTGCAACATGGCCAAAGTCGGCAGCCCGCGAAACGTGTTCGCCTGCTTGATCCTGGGAGCCTACCAGGTCGCGCAAGATCGTGAGAATGGTCGGGGAGATTTCCTGCACTGGGATCCGCTGCCGATCGAGCAAAACTGGAATCGAGTGACCGCCACCGAACCCGAGCCGCTGCTGCGCGAGCTCAACACCGCGATCCGCGGTAACATGCAACATCAGGCTTGCCGAGTCGTGCAACAATACGGCAAACTCGGGCACGACCCACGTCCGGTCTTCGATCTGATGTTGGGCTACGCGACCAGCGAAGACGGCTCCCTGCACGCCGAGAAATACTATCGCACGGCCAGCCAAGAGTTCGCCCAAACGCGCCCTGCATTCCGCTGGCGTCAAATGATCGCCCTGGCCCGAGTCACGGCCAGCGAATACGGCCGTCCCGCCGCCGGCAGCGCCGAGGCGCGCGAGTTGTTGAAGATCACCTGAGCGAATGCCCGATCTTGGGTCGTGGGTTCTTCTCCGTATTGGAAAATCGGTTTCCGACGCCGTTTTTTTGTCTCTACTTCCCTAAAAGTAGAAGGTTCCTTTTTCTTCTGAGGCTTCGGATATGAACGGTCAGCGTTGGACTTTGACCCTGCTTTCAATCGCCGCGAACTGTTGCGTTGGTGTGCCGATCGCGTTGTCGCAGAACCTGACGGATCAATGGGTCGAGAAGGCGGCTGGGCCGTTGGTTGAAAAACGAGTCGCCGATGGGCTGTCGGTCGGTTACATCGAAGGCGAACACTACGGAATTGTGCACTTGGGAACCGCGAACCAAGCCAAGGAAAAGGCCAACAACTTGACCGTTTATGAGTTAGGGTCGATTAGCAAGCTCTTCACGAGCCTATTGCTGGCCGATGCGGTTGTACGGGGCGAGATTGAATTGAATGCGGTAGCTGACGTTGCCAATCCGGCTGAGATTCGGTTTCCGTCGCGTGATGGTACGTCGATCAAGTGGATTGATCTGAGTACCCACCGGTCAGGGCTGCCGCGACTCCCAAGCAATTTGCCTCTGACCGATTTGACGAATCCGTATCGTGATTACGATTCAAAAAAAGCAGCGGCGTTCCTGAGCCAATACGAACTGCCTCATAAGCCCGGCGATTCGCAGGAATACTCAAACTTCGGCGTATCGGTTCTTGGATATCTGGTCGCGCAGAAGGCCGGCAAGTCCTATCAACAGTTGCTGCGGGAGCGAATCGCCCAGCCGCTGCGAATGACCGATTGCACCGTTTCACTAAACAGCGATCAGACGAAACGGCTGGCCACGCCGCATGATAAATTCGGCTCTGCCACACCGCCCTGGACGTTTGCGGACCTACCGGGCGCCGGCGGAATTAATGCAACGATGCGCGACATGATGCGTTTCGCGAAGGCTCAACTAAATCCGCCAAGTGACAAGCTCGGCGAAGCGATCGAGTTGGCTTGGAAGCAACAGCGTGACGCCGACGCATCAGGTTCTGCGATGGGACTGGGCTGGTTGATTTGGGCTGATGGTCAGACTCGCTGGCACAACGGTCAGACGGGTGGATCCCATACGGCACTCTTCATCAATCGTGAGTTCAAGTGCGCGGTCGTTGTGTTGTGCAACACGGCGGTAACCAACGAAGTCGATCTACTGGCGATGCAGTTGATACAGAAAGCAGCAGGCCACGAAGTTAAGCCGGAACCAAGCAAGCCTTCCGACAAGGAATCGGGCGATCTCGCCATCGATGCGAAACATCGCGGCCGGTTGGTGGGTCGTTATCAGTTGAAACCGGATTTTATTTTCGATGTTCGTGATGAGGATGGGCGCCTGATGGTTGGTATTACCAATCAACCCACCCAAGAGGTCTATCCCGACTCTCCCACGCGATGGTCATACCGTGGAGTCGAGGCCACACTTGAATTCAAACTGGCAAAAACCGG